>JAJPZE010000268.1 GCA_021204565.1 Prevotella sp.
GACTTACGCTTCGTCGCAAGCGCGTGAGGACTGGGTCGAAGTGATTGCAAACTATATCTGTTTGGACAAGAAGAGCTGGGAAGGCTTGCTCAATACGGCGTCGTATGACTGGGAGACAACTACGGTCGACGCCGATGCGTTCGACCGTTTAGAGGCTCTTGCAGATGCGGGGCAAGCCAACAGGGACTCAATCGGCTATTACTTTTCAGACGAAACTTACGACTCCAACGGTAACGTTTCGCAATACAATATCGAACGTAAACTCATACAGCGGGACGCCGATGACAACCCGATACTTACGTCCGACGGGCAGATGGTGTACCTTTCAACCGACGGTATTGACGGCAGAGCGGTCATAGAAGAGAAGCTCGATATGTGCAAGACGTGGCTCGCCGATTACTTCGACGCCGACCTTGACGCGATACGCGACGAGGTGCAAGCCCGCCAATGGTTGACCGACAGCGACGGTAACTTTGTCTTTGACGAGAAAGGAAATTACATCAACCGGCTCGTAAGCCCGGCGGAGAGCGACCCGTCGCGCACCGCAATGGATGTCTTGCTTGACCAAGTGAACCAATACAAGGCATTACAGCCGTGATATGAATATTAGCAAGGAAACGTTATGAAACTGATTAATAAGATATATGCGCCCCTGTTTGCCGCCGCCATAGCCCTGCTCTTGCCGGCTTGCTCGCGGGAAGAGGACGACATATTCTCCTCATCCGCCGCCGAAAGACTTACCGAGGGAGCGGCTTTGGCGGCAGAGCGTCTCGAGTCTTCGCCTACCGGCTGGTCAATGGAATATTATCCGACGGACGACACCGAAGACCCTTACGGCACGGGTTACCTCTTGCTTGTGCGCTTCGATTCCGACGGCTCGACAACGATGGCGATGAATAATGTGTTCTCCAATTATGCGTTCTTGGAAGACACGTCGGCATGGGAAGTGATTACCGACAACGGCGTAGTGCTCACGTTTAATACGTACAACCAATGCATCCACGCATTTTGCAACCCGGAGGACATCGACTTCACGTACAGCACGAACGAGAAAGGATACGGCTGTGAGGGCGACTATGAGTTCATCGTAGTTGACCCCTTGGAGGACGAGAACCCGGAATACATCACGCTCAAAGGCAAGAAACGCGGGATGTATGTCCGCCTTACGCGGCTCGAAGAGGGTACCGATTACGAGGAGTACCTCGACGACGTGATAGCTTTCGAAGACAAGATGTTCTCCACGTCGGCGCCTAACAGCCTGTTCCTTACCATAGGTGAGGATCTGATGCAGGTGGATGACATAGCCGGCGGGATACCTAATATTTATGAGTACGGCACGGATGCAATCGCCAACGAAAGTTATCATCCGTATGTCGTTACCCGGCACGGCGGCAAATATCATCTCCGCTTCCGCGACGAGTTAACTTCGTCTGATGAGGTTACGACGCAAGAGCTTGTCTACGACGAGGCGCAGGACAGCTTCGTCGATCCTGACGATACGTCGACGGTTCTCACGGGTCCCGTGCCGTCGGAGTTCTTCTCTTCGGAAGTCTCGGACGGCAACGCCTGGCAGTTGAGGCGTACTTCAACGATGTCTGACGCGGGGAGCGACGCTTTCGACGCTGTGTACAACGACTTCGCGTCGATGCGTTACACCTTGCAATACATACGCTTGCAGGCTTCCGGCGACGACAACATGCTCTGCACGTTTTATTACAGGAACAGCAGCGGACGGAGCGGAAACGTATCGTATAAGTTGGCGTACCAAACGACCGACACGGGTCTGACCGTTTCATACACCGGTCCGAACGACTCAACGGCGGAGACCGTCATCGGCACGCTCACAACTATCAAAGACTTCCTTAACGTTCTGTGCGGCAGTATAACTATCGACGCGGAGACCACGCGCTTCGACCTGACCAACATAAAGATAACCGCAGCCGACGGGGGCACGTGGTTCGTATGGACTTTAAGCTAACGAATTAATCCGAAACAACTAAATAAGAAGGAGATAACAGAACTATGACGAAAAGAACATTAATCGTTGCGTTGACAGTGCTTATGTCAACCAATATGTTTGCACAGCAGGTTGCTCTCGACAAGACGCAACATAAGTGCGTCCGCCCGGTAGCTAAGCTCGCGCCCGCCGATACGCCGGTTTTCGGAGCTCAGGACGCAGTAACAACCGGGAAGAAACTGAGTAAGGAGACGGGGCTGTATTACTACAAACCCGACGGCAGTCTGTATTGGAATTACCTTGACGAGGATAATAACGTATATGCCACGACAAACATTTTTGTCCCCGCTTGGCAGGACTATACGTTTATCAACAAGGCGGATAATCCGGCAGATACCTATTGGTCGGTTGGCGGCATAAATTACAACACGAGCTACCCGAGCCTTATTGACGAGAACTACAACTTCACTTACGGCTTGGAGCCGGGATACGGTCTGCCCCTGCCTCACCTGTACAACACGGCGGGCACGCAGTCGTATGTGATGGGCGAGAACACGGAGAGCTACGAAGAGGAATACTCCGTTATTGCCGCCAATAACGAGATATTGCAGCTCGGATTTCTCGACGATAAAGCTGTTTACGGAGGCTTTACAAGCGGTGATTATATTGCCGGAACGGGGACGGTAACCGACGGTGAAGGCACCGTATGGTCGACGGTAAACGTCTGCCAACGCTACCCCAAGCCCGCCTCGCCGCTATATGTGGAGAACGTGGCGATTATCGGCGTATCCGACAGCGGCACACCTCTGAAGAACGGCGCAAAGCTCACTTTGGAGATATATGAGAACAACGGAGAGAACTTTTACACCGATAACGTGAATTATGAGCTCAACGAGAACCACAAGCTCGGGGAGCTGAAAGAGACGCTCACGGCAACGATGGACGACTTCACGCAGCTGACATACGACTCGTCGACCGGGCAGGTGCAAGGGCAATTCACATTCACTAAGAAGGTGGAGGACCCGCTCTTCGGAGAGGTTGAAGAGCCGTTCGTAATCGACTATCCGTCAACTATTGTCCTCAGCGACTTTAGCGACAGCAATGTTGATTTCGGTATCGAGGGTTATGCATTAGAGGAT
>JAJPZE010000168.1 GCA_021204565.1 Prevotella sp.
GTGTTCAACTATCCCGCGGGCGACACTATCTGCAACGAAGCCCGCTACCAAGCTCAGGATTATTACCAGCTCGCCTACAGCATCGGATATCAGCTGTGGACGGCGCAGGCAACCGACACTTTCGACATCCGCAACCTCAACCGGCAAGAGCAGTACGACCTGTACAAATACATCTATTCGCAAGGTACGAAATACATAAAGAACAATCCGAACATCTTCGGAGATGTCGTTTCGCGCCCGACCGACCGACGGGAGAACTACGTCAAGCGTTGTGTAGGGCTCCCCGGACAAACGCTTCAGATAAAGGACAGGATAGTTTATCTCGACGGCGAAGCGAACAAAGAGCCCGACAATGTGCAGTATTCATACCGCATAGAGTTACAACCCGGCATCGGTACGTACGACCTCATCGACCGCCACGACGACCTTCTCAAAGAGCTCGGAATAAGCCAAGAAGACCTCTATCAACTCAACGCGATAGGCGCGATGCCCCTGACGAAGCGCGCTGTAGAGGAGTTACGCAAGCATAAAGATATTGTCAAGAACATCACTATCAATACTGAGGCGACGGTTGGCGACCTATATCCGCTTAATCAACTTACCGGCTGGACGCGCGACAACTACGGTCCGGTGTGGATTCCGAAGAAGGGAGAGACCGTCAAACTTACGCTCGACAACATCGCCGTCTACGAGCGGCCGATACGTGTGTACGAGAATAACGAGCTCGAAGTAAAGAACTTCCAAATCTATATCAACGGTCAGCTCGCGACGGAATACACGTTCAAAATGGATTATTACTGGATGATGGGGGACAACCGGCACAACTCCGCCGACTCGCGCTACTGGGGTTTCGTGCCCGAAGACCACATCGTCGGCAAACCGATATTCGTGTGGTGGTCGTCCGATCCCGACCGTAAAGGACCGGGCGGAATACGCTGGAGCCGCATCGGGAAATTAGTCGACAACATCAAATAACGCGCCGGCGGAGAGCCTTTCCCCCGTGGTTTTCCCCTGCTTTTACTTGCCTCCCGTCTCGTGGTTCTCCGCCGTTTTGCGCTCGGCGGGCGCGGTTTATCCCTTTCGCGACCCGATAAGCATTGAGCTCGAAGCATACGAGAACTTTCATAAGCAGACGCTTCGCAACCGCTGTTATATTTGTTCGCCGGGCGGACGAGCGGCATTGACGATACCCGTAGACAAGAGTAATTTCTCGGCGAAAGGCAAGTGCCTGATGCGCGATATACGCATTAGCGGGCAATACGATTGGCGCAAACAACACCTGACAGCCTTTGAATCGAGTTACTATTCCTCGCCTTTCTTTGAGTTTCTGATAGACGATTTCCGCCCTATATACAATAAGGAGTGGGTATTTCTGATGGATTTCAACGAGGCGTTAACAGAGAAATGTTTCGACTTGCTCGGCGTTAACGCGGCGCTCCGGCGCACTGACAACTACGCCGGAGCCGCCGACACGTTCACCGCGAACACACGTTCTTATTATCAGGTGTTCGCTTCGAAGCACGGCTTCATCCCCGATTTGAGCATCGTCGACCTGCTCTTCAACACCGCCGCCGAAGCCGTTCTCTACCTGTAAACACTCCGCTTTCGACCGCATATAACAAGAGAAGCAAGGCAACCAAACCTCACTCCTCACGTCGGTGGGCGCTGAGGGATTCGAACCCCCGACCCTCTGCTTGTAGGGCAGATGCTCTGAACCGACTGCGCTAAGCGCCCCTGCTTGCTAAAAGCGTTGCAAAGGTAAACTGTTCTTCTGATAACGCCAAACAAATCGCAAACTTTTTTATAAAAAGGCGCCCTTTACCCCGCCGCGAAGCTCGCGAAACCCCGCGTAACGACATATCGGAAAGAGGGCCGCACCCTCACGGGCACGACCCTCTCATCATCATTTAACTCAGTATCTTATTACTTCTTAAGCACTTTCCGTCCGTTCACGATTACTATTCCCTTATAGCTGTCGGTTACTTTCTGACCGCTAAGGTTATACATCGCGCCGCCGCCGAGCTCCGCTCCCGTCTTCACGGAAGTAATGCCGGTCGGGTCGTCGCCGATGTTGTAATCGTCAATCAGGACATCGCCGCCGCCGCTCTTGTTGCACATAATGACAAGGTTCACCTGCGTGTCTTCTTCGAGGGTGAATTCCCATTCAATGTATGTCCATTCGTCTGCGGGAACGGTTACGACTTCATCGGAATACTTGTAGTTGCCCAGAGCTTCTTTCTCTTCGTCCCAAGGCGCATAACCCGTTTCAACCACTGCCAAGCCTTCCGCATCGACGGATTTAGCGTAATAGTTCACAAGGTACGTGCCGGCCGGGAGCAGGAGTTCCTTCGTTGCGAGACGGTTGTTTGAAGAGTTGTGAGTAATCTTTGCCGCGTAGTTGCCGCTATGTGCATCCTCGCTCTTGGTTACTTTGCCGCTGCTTGAAGCCGTAGTCGTCGATACCCATCCGACGGGTGTGGTGTCGTCTTCCCACTCCTCGAAGCCGCCGTTCACAAAGGTCTCAAGACCGCCAATCGTAGTTTCATCTCCGCCATTGTTTTCTTCTTCGTCGCCGTTATCCTCGCCTAAAACGATGCTGTAGTCATCAACGAGGAGCGCGCCGGAGCCGCCGTTATGGTTCATTATTACGAGGTTGACGGTTGTCTCTTCGCTAAGGGTGAACGAGAAGCTCTCCTCTTCCCAGTCTGCCGGAGCCTCTTCCGCGCTCGACGAGAAGTCGGTGTAAATATATCCCGTACTGCCGTTAATCGTGCCGTCTTCGTCCACTACGGCGTACCCTGCACGGTAGTGCGCGAGGTTGTCCGCGTCTGCTGATTTGACGAAGAACGTTACGTTATACGTCCCTGCGGAGAGCAGATATTCCCTCGAACCCATGCGGTTGTTGCTTGAGCTGTGAGGTATTTGGACGGCATAGTTTCCGCCGTGTGCGTCGGTGCTTTGTACGACGGTGCAGTTCGTTGCGGCGGTTGACGATACCCAATCAATCGGGGTGTTCTCGTCTGTCCACTCCTCAAATCCGCCGTTGGTGAATGTCTCCAAGCCGCCGAGTTCGTTCTTTACGGTGATGGTGATTGACTTGATTACCGACGTGTAGGTATCCGTTTCGGCAACGGTTGCCGTTATGGTCGCCGACCCTGCCGCAACGCCCGTGATGACGCCGTCTTCGGTAACCGTGGCGATTGTCTCGCTATCGGAAGTGTAGGTTACGTTGCCGTTGCTCGTCGTTGTAAATACCGCCGTAGCCGTTGCGCCGACATATATTGTCTCGCTTGTAACGGTCTCGCCGTCAATCGCCCAACCGCCTTCGGCAATCGTCTTGTCGGTAACTATCTGTATGTCGCTTGCGTCAAGGACGTACACTTGCACGGTCGTGTTATATCTTACGACGTATGCGAACACGTTGTATGTTGCGCTCGTGTCGTATGTCTCGCCGGTAAGCAGGTTGCCCGTATCGTAGATTTTGATCTCGCCGCCTTCGGTGTCCTCAATGGCTAAATATTTGTCCTCGACAGTCGCGCTCTGCAACGTTACGCCCGCAAACTCCACGTATGCACCCTCGTAAGTGTCATAATTTTCAATGACCGTATCTATCGCAACAGCAGCCGCCTCTACGGTATTGCCCGTCGATTCGGTAGTTACGCCGCTCCAATCGGATACCGAAAGCTCGCGCAAACCGCTATACGTATAGAGCAGACCCTCTACCGTTCCGCTTATCTTATCGCCCTTTGTAAGCCCGGAGTTCGAACCGTAAAGCAGGAACGAAGCATCGTCGTCGGACACGAAGACATAACTGCCGTATACGCCCGTTACCAACAAATCGGAGAACTTGAACACTGCCGTAGGAGCGGTGCTTGAAGCGGTCGCGCCGCCCTCGTCGCACGCCGTACGCAAGTCCGCACACGATGTTATCGGCTCCTCGATAACGATCTCAACGGTCGTTGTACTCGACGTGGTGCCGCTCTCGTCTTTAGCGTAAGCGGCGATGGTGTACGTACCGGTGTCGCTAAGAGTAAACTCCGAAGTATACTCCTGCTCGTCCCCGCCGTTGACGGTATAATAGATGGTGCACCCGTCGGAAGCGGTCATTGAAACCGTCTGAGCTTCATAATACGTGCCGCTTGACGGGGTAACAACCGGCTGGGCAACATATGTATCGCCGACCGTCTCCCAAGTGATGGTGATGCTCGTGAGGTACATCGCGCCGCTTGCGGAACGGAAACCGATATATGCATAATCGCCGTCTATCTCAAGCTCCGTTGACGTTCCGTATACGATTGTGCCTAACAATGAGCCCTGCTCGTCGCTGTTATACAAATCATCAGCACTCTCGTATGCACTGTTCTTGCCGTATACGTTAAGCGTCCGCCCGTTTGTCGTATCAGTCTCCCAATCAACAACAACCTTGCGTGCATAACCGATAGATGATGTTACCACTACGCCACTACAGCCCTTGTCGGTGTCAGAACGTAACTGCACGGAGCTATGACTCCCCGCGCACTGTCCCGTGTACACGGTACCGGACGTACCCGTGAGCGATCCGAAGTCGGTGTACGTCGTACTCGTAATGCCGGTTACCGACTGGTCGATTACGTCATCAATTGTACTCGCTTTCGCCACTAATGTAAAGGCTATAGCGAGGATTAAGAGTAAAGATTTTTTCATACGATTAATTGGATTAAGTTAATAGTGTTAGTGAATAAATAGATGTCCGGTTCTGATTGTTCAGTTGCGCGGGAGTTCGTACTCCTTGCGTTGCAAATGTAACAACATCGCGCTCATAAATCAAAAGAAAGACGCATAAAATTCATCCCTTTGTAACATAATTTATCCTTTCGTGCCCGCTCTCTCCCCCGCCGGCGCGTAACGTATTGATAATCAACGCCGGGCATGACCCCATATCATGGGTACCCATAACCCCATATTAAGGTACCCCGTAACCCCATATTAAGGGTACCCATGATATGGGGTCACGCTCCGCACGGTCTCTTCTCCGGCGCGCGTTCAGCCGCGTGAAAGAACGATTTCGGAAAAGCGCATGCGGAGCGTGAAATTCGGTAAACGAAAACACGGTTTTCGTTTTTGTTTTCCGCCGGTTTATATTATCTTTGCCGCCGCAATGGCTAAACCTCCATCCGAGCTATGGGACGATTGTCTTGTGGCTATTAAGGGACGACTAACTCAGACCCAATATTCGAACTTTTTCGAGCCGGTGGCTTTCGAGAGCTTCGACAAGAAGACGCGGACACTGTTGCTACAAGTGCCTAACCGCTCCCTTGTGGAGTATTTGGAGGGCAGTTTTCTCCCTCTTCTCAACGAGGTGCTCGCCGCACACTACGGGCAAATACGTCTTCAATATCACGTTACGGCCGCAGCCGCGGCAAACGCCAACACCGTTATCGACACCGCTAAAAATCAGTCGGAAGGGGACATCACCATAGCGACCAATCTCAACCCGCACTATACCTTCGACACCTTTATCGAAGGCGACTCCAACCGTCTGGCGCGGTCCGTCGGCATCTCTATTGCCGAGCACCCGCGCAAAACCAACTTCAACCCGATGTTTGTCTACGGACCGTCGGGTTGCGGGAAGACACATCTCATCAATGCCGTAGGCAACTATACTTGCAAACTATATCCGCGCAAGAAAGTCCTCTACGTACCCGCACGCGACTTTCAGCGCCAGTATACGACCAGCATAAGCCAGAACAACTTCAACGATTTCATGCAATTCTACCAGCAATTTGATATGTTAATTGTCGATGATGTTCAGGAATGGGAGTCCAGTATCAAAACTTCGGAAACGTTTTTCCACATCTTCAACCATCTCTTTATGAGCGGCAAGCGTATCGTTCTCGCCGCCGACCGCACGCCTGTAGAGCTCAAAAACATGGACGAACGTATGCTTTCGCGCTTCACCTGCGGCATCCTGACCGAGCTCGAAAAGCCGAACAAGCAACTCTGTTACGACATCCTCAAAGCCAAAATCCGACGCGACGGACTGGCCATCCCCGACGACGTGGTGGATTATATAGCCGGGAACGCCAACGGTTCGGTACGCGACTTGGAGGGCATAATCAACTCCCTGCTCGCCCATTCCATATTCGTCAACAGCGATATAACTATTGACTTGGTCGGCAACGTCATAGCCCGCATACGCCGCACAAAGCCCACAAAGCTCGACGGAGACCAGGTTTTGCGCGTCGTGTGCAAGCATTTCGAAGTGTCGAAAGACGATATCCTCGGCAAGTCGCACCGCCATGAACATGTCCTTGCACGACAGGCGGCGATGTACTTCGCCTATAAATTGGCGAAGATGAACATAAATATGATCGGGCGGACAATAGGGAACCGCAACCACGCAACCGTAGCCTACGGCATCAAACAAGTGGCGGCGGTGATGGAGAAAGATGAGGATTTCGCCCGCCGGATGAAAGCAATGGAGAACGAAATAGTTACGTTCAGGAAATAACTTAGCGGATATACCGTGCGGCGGGCGGGCAGGTCAATAGCCCGCTTTTCTTTTGCCCCGTCTCGGACAAAACCCGCCTCACGCCTCTAACGCAATTGATATGATTTGCAACCCCGGCTACCTGCGCGAACGCTTCGACGTGCTCAACAAGACGTGCTTCGAGGGGCGTCTGCCCTTGCCCCGACTGTGCATAGGGCGGTCGAGACATATGCTCGGGACGGTTACGTGCCGGCGGGAACGCCTGCCCGGCGGCGGCGCACGCAACTATGGATTTAAGCTGACGATAAGCGCGTATTACGACCTGGCGGAGGATAAGCTGACCGACACCATCCTCCACGAGATGATCCACCTCTTCATCTTGTCGAATCACATAAAGGATGACAACCCTCACGGGCAAGTCTTTCGCCGGATTATGAACGACCTGAACCGGCGTTTCGACAGGCATATCTTCGTTACGAATCGCGGCGAATTAAGCGCTTCGGGGCGCGTAGAGGTGAACAACATCATCGGCGTTGCCCGTCTGACGGACGGCACGACCTGCGTTACCCGCGCGGCAAAGACAAGAATATTCGAAATACAACGGCGGATGATGCTTACCGGAAAAGCGGAGACAATCGACTGGTATTATAGCTCCAACCCGTTCTTTTACCGATTTCCCCGCGCGCAAAAGCTGAAGTTTTACCGCATCGAACCCGACGTGTTGCGCCGCGAATTAGAAGGCGCAAGGCGGATTAAACTTATAACGAACGGCTGACGACCCCGCCCCGCGCTTCGCGTCAATCCATACGGCTCTTATAATCAGCATAATCATATTGGCGCAACATCTCCAAGGTCCCGTCGACCCGGAGCAGGGCAATGGCGGGGTGCGTGATGCCGTTGAACATGTTGGTTTTTACAGTCGTGTAGTGGAGCATGTCCTCAAACACTATTCTGTCGCCAATCTTTAACTCTTCCGGGAACGCCCAAGCGCTCATATAATCCCCCGCCAGACACGAGTTGCCTCCTAATCTGTAAACATTCTTGAGCTGCGCTTTCGCCTCGTCCGGCATAGCATCATAGCGCTCCAAAGTCTTTGCCCCGGCAACCGCGGGCCAATACGGCATCTCGAGACAGTCGGGCATATGACACGTAAAACTGACGTTCAGAACAGCCGTGCGGATACCTTTATCCTCCGTTATATCCTCAACCTGCGCCACGAGAACGCCGGTTCGCCACGCAAAGGCGCTACCCGGTTCGAGGATAATCCTCAGGTTAGGATAACGCTGATGTAAGCCCCGAACGAGCGAAACCAAACGTTCAACGTCGTAATCACTGCGCGTCATCAGGTGTCCGCCCCCTAAATTGAACCACGAGACCTGGCTTAACCACCTGCCGAACCGCTCCTCAATCTTCGCCAAAGTGCGCTCCAAAACGTCCGCGCCGCTCTCGCAAAGGCAATGACAATGCAGTCCGCTAATGCTTTCGGGCAACGTCGCGGGCAGTTTGTCCGCAGTTATGCCGAAACGTGAGCCCGGCGCACAGGGATTATAAATCAACGTGCCGACCTCCGAGTACTCGGGATTGATACGCAACCCGAGCAACAGACGGGGGTTGCGGGCTAAGGCGCGGCTGGCATAGCGCTCATATTGCGTCAGGCTGTTGAAGGTCAGATGGCTCGAACAGGCGGCGATCGCGTCAATCTCGCTCTCCGTATACGCGGGGGAAAACGTATGCGCTTTCGTTCCGAACTCTTCGAAAGCGAGGCGCGCCTCGTAAAGCGAGCTGGCGGTTGTGGCGTGAATATACTCCCTGAAAATAGGGAACGTTTTCCAAAGGGCGTAAGCTTTGAAGGCGAGAATTATCTCCGCATCCGCCCTGTCCCCTACACTCCGGATAAGGCTCAGATTACGCCGCAAGCGCTCCTCCTCTAATATATACACCGGCGTATCCACCGTATCGAATATCCTGTTCATAATCTTTCAACGCTTTTTGTTGTTGTCGCCGGCTTGCGCTATATGCCGGTTGGAGTTGTCGGCAAGTACAGTAGCGACGATGTCTGTTATCTGTTGTTTGAGCTCGTCGATAAAGGTTTTGGGGTCGTAGGCGTTATGTTCGATGTCGCGTAACTTCTTCTCCCAGATGCCCGTAAGCGTGGGGCTCTTGAGCAATTCCTCATGTATGATGTCGATTAACGCCGTCCCGGTCGCCGTCGGAACAAGGCTCCGGCGCTCCTTGCGGATATATTGCCGTTTGAATAAGGTCTCGATTATCGCCGCACGAGTTGAGGGGCGGCCTATTCCGTTCTCTTTCATGGCGTCGCGTAACGTCTCGTCGCTGACGAGCTTGCCTGCGGTCTCCATTGCCCGGAGCAATGTTGCTTCGGTGTACGGCTTGGGGGGATGGGTCTTGTTTTCGTTAAGCGACGGGGTGTGCGGACCGCTCTCGCCCTTTGTGAAAACGGGCAACACGCCCTCCTTTTCCTGCGGCGCGGCGTCGCCGGAGCCGCTCTCCTGTTTTTTGAAAACCGCTCTCCAACCCTCGTCGACAATTGTTTTGCCGGTGGTGCGGAATATAACGGGTTCGGCATTATCGGGGCGGACGTTGCCCAAGACGGTGGTTGTCTCGAACCGGCAGTCGGGGTAAAAGGCGGCGATAAATGCGCGTGCAACGAGGTCGAACACCTTTTGCTCCATGTCGCTCAACCCCTTTGGCGGCACGCCGGTGGGGATGATGGCGTGGTGATCGGTAACTTTCGACGTGTCGAACACCTTTTTGCTCTTCTTCAAAGGTTTGCCCCCGAGCGGCTTGACCAACGGCGCATACGGCGCAAACCCCGCAAATGTCGTCTTGTAAAGCCCGTTCATAGTTGCCGGGCACTTGGCGTAGATATCGTCGGAGAGGTATGTAGTGTCGACGCGCGGGTAGGTCGTGAACTTCTTTTCGTAAAGCGATTGGATGAGTTGGAGGGTCGTATCGGCGGAGAAACCGTACTTCTTGTTGCAGTCGACCTGCAGCGACGTGAGGTCATAGAGGCGCGGGGGCGCTTCCGTACCCGCCTTGCGGCTTATCTGCGTTATGGTCAGCGGCTTGTTCTTAACACATTCCAACAGCTTCGTCCCCTCCTCTTCGGTGTCGAACTCTATTTGTTTATACGCCGCCGTTTTCTTTGTTCCGGTCTCTCCGGAGTCTTCGTCGCGGCTTACGGCAGTGAATTTCGTGTCGCGGTAAAGCGTAGTCAGCGCCCACGACGTGCGCGGCACAAAGTTCTCTATTTCCCTTTGGCGGTTGACTATGAGCGCAAGTGTAGGGGTTTGTACGCGCCCGACAGAGAGCACCTGACGCTGTCCGTACTTAAGCGTATACAGGCGTGTGGCGTTTATTCCGAGTATCCAATCACCCACCGCGCGCGACAGTCCCGCCATATATAACGATTGGTATTGGCTTTGGTCTTGCAAGTTCTTGAACCCCTCGCGGATAGCTTCTTCGGTCAACGACGATATCCACAGCCGCTTCACGGGGCACTTCGCACCCGCCTTCTGCATAACCCAGCGTTGGATTAACTCGCCCTCCTGCCCCGCGTCGCCGCAATTGATGATGCTCTCCGCCTGTTTCATCAGCCGCTCGATTATGCCGAATTGTTTCTCTATACCTTTGTCGGCAATGAGTTTAATCCCGAAGCGCGGGGGGAGCATAGGTAACGAGGAGAGCGCCCAACAATGCCAATTCTCCGTGTAATCGTCGGGTTCTTTGAGCGTGCAGAGGTGTCCGAAGGTCCAGGTAACCTGATATCCGTTGCCCTCCATGTACCCGTCGTGCCGGGCGTTAGCTCCGATGACGTGCGCTATATCCTGCGCTACGCTCGGCTTCTCGGCAATGCAAACAATCATCTTTTATACCCGTTCAGCGTCGTGATTATATAGTTCACTTCTTCATCGGTCATAGCTTGATTGAGGGGCAAGCTTAGCTCCTCGCGGTGAATACGTTCGGTTACGGGCAGACGGAGATGATGAAGTTCGGGGTAACATGCCTGTTTATGCGGGGGAATAGGATAATGGATAAGCGTTTGTATGCCGTGTGCGGCGAGGTATGACCCCAGCTCGTCGCGGTCGGGACATAAGACGGGGAAGATATGGTGCACGCCTGACGGCGGGGGCAAGGTTATCTCCGGGTTGTTTATACCTTTTATATATTGCTCCGCGAGCTGCTGTCTGCGTCTGTTTTCAGCGTCAAGATACTTTAATTTAACGGAGAGGACAGCGGCCGAGAGCTCATCCATGCGCGTGTTTCTGCCCCGGTAACGGAACACGTATTTCTCGCTCGAACCGTAGTTGGCGATAGCTCTTGCCGCGTCGGCGAGGCGTTCGTCGTCGGTCGTTATTGCGCCCGCGTCCGCCAGCGCCCCAAGATTCTTGCCGGGATAAAAGGAGTAAGCCTGTGCGCCGGGTACGTTCATGCTCCGCCGGGGGGCAACTCGTGTCAAGCCATGTGCCTGCGCACAGTCCTCAAGCAACAACAAATCACGCTCCCGGCAAATAGATATAATCTTGTCTGTCAATGCGTCATACCCGTAGAGATGTACAATCATGACGGCTTTCGTGCGCGGTGTAACGGCTTGTTCGATTAGTTCGTCGTCGATTTGAAAGTCGGTTATGCGCGGTTCGACAAGTACGGGCGTTAGGCGGTTTGCCGTAATGGAGAGGATCGTAGCTATGAACGTGTTTGCCGGGACAATCACTTCATCGCCGTCGGCAAGCAGTCCCTGCTCTTTATAAGCGCGGATCATAACGGTCAGAGCGTCCAGTCCGTTGCCCGTTGTAACGCAGTATTTCCGCCCCGTGTACGCCGCAAACTCGCGCTCAAACGCGGCAACACGTTCGCCTTGCAGATAGCGCCCGCTATCCACGACTTCCGTTACGGCGCGGTGTATCTCATCGCCGTGCATCGCCGTAACGCGTTTCAAGCTCAGATATTCAATATCCATTGTTTATAAGCAACGCCTCTCGCACCGAACCCTTCCTTCTGTGCGATAAGCCCTTGATTTAATGTCCGCCCCCGGTTCTCGTTGGATATGCCGAAGTCGAAGTACCGGAAATTGAACGACGAATATTTATTTATGAGCGTGTAGAAGAGCAGATCCAATGCGCCGTCGGTCTTGCCCGCCGGTGATGCGGAGATATATTGTGCGTGTGCCGTACGCCGCGCAAGATACATCAGCACGCCCGCCTCGCTCCGTCCGTTCTTATTCGCCGTGAAGCATCTTATCTCTTCGGGGAACACCGCCATTAACCTCTTCATCTCTTCGACCGTATGTACGGGGTGCACTCCGTACCGCTCCCGCAGGTTTGTTTCCAATATCCGCCAGAACGGGACAATATCTCTTGTCTCCTCTATTGTATACTCCGCTTTTGCGGCACGTTGCGTTCCGCGCCGTCTGCGCTCTTCAGAAGCGATGGTGAAGCAGGGGTTGTTCAGTTCAATAGCTGAGGAGATGTTGCATACGTCAATCGTCGCGCCCATGCGCCAGAGTGCGTATTCGTCTTCCTGAGCGGGATAGAGGTGATAACAGACCGGCATTTGTTTGTAACGAAACGTATGAATATTGTTTGCGCGAAGATAATCGACAGTTGCCCGGAACAGATCCAAGACATCGTTTGCGGTTGCTTTTGCGCCGAGAATAAAGCCGCCGTAGGTAAGTCCCTCGTGGGACCACAGCACGCGCGAGCCGTCTTCCCGCGTACTTATATTTGCGGGCAAGAGCGCGAGGAGCCGGTCTTTCGCGTTGTAAAAGAGGAGGGAATAATCTTTGAAACGGTCGCTATGATAATCCATATACGCCCGTCGGAAGAGGAACGTGCCGTTCTTTGACGTGTCGACAAATGCGTCCCAAGCGGCGGCGAGGTCGGGTGTATATAGTCTTAACGTACACATGCGAGGAACTCGCTGTAATCTCTAATATAATCGTCTTCGGTGAATTCGTCCGACGCGAGCACGAGACATACGCTGCCCGAGGAGAAGTCTTCGATTGTCCGCCATGTGTACGTATCCACTAAAAGCCCCTGGTACGGATGGTTGAGATGATAGATGCGCCGCTCTTTGCCGTTGTCGAGATGCACGTCGAAAGAGCCGTTCGCGGCAACTATGAACGACCGGCAGTGCTTGTGCGCGTGCCCTCCGCGCCCTTCTCCGGCAGGCACATCGTAGATCCAATACACACGTCGTATCTCAAACGGGATATGCACAAACTGCTCAGCAACCGTCAAATTGCCCCGCGGGTCGGTAATTCGCGGCAAGTCAATTATCTTCCCAAGCTCCATACGAGTCAGTCTTTTAGCGTTCTGTTCAGTCCTTTTCCATATACGGATTTGTGCCCAATAC
>JAJPZE010000171.1:0-10787 GCA_021204565.1 Prevotella sp.
AGTCGATCGGGAGCGTTATGCCCTTATCTTTTCCGATGGCTGTTATGCGGTCATAATAGAGTTTCAACAGGTCGGCATTGACCGGTGTCGCCTGTTCTAATATGTCCTCTTCGGACGTGATGGAGAGGTCGACCTTGCCCCGAAGCAGGCGCGTTTGTATCTTCCGGCGGATGTCCAACTCCATTTCGCGATAGCCTGACGCTATACGGGTGTTCAGGTCAAGCGACTTCGAGTTGAGCGACTTCACCTCTATCGTTATCTTCTTTCCCTTGTATGACACGACAGCTTTGCCGTATCCGGTCATCGACAATATCATAACCAACTATTGAATTATATTTACCGAGCCTCGTCCGAAGAGCCGTCAAACGGCCCGCGTGCGGACGTTATTCACGCGCAAATATACATCGTTTCGCTCTTAAACCGCGACATTTACTCTTAGAAAAAACAACAAACGCGCAATTTAATTTCGCTTCGCGCGACGCGCGGCATAACGTGTTGAAAACGGGTCGGAGACGAGGTTAAAATTGTGCAATAACGAATGTTAAGAATGTTAATAGGCAAGTCGGTGTGCAACGAAATTTCAGCTCAAAAACCGCACGAATTTAGCTCTTGTTTGACATCTCCACATACCAAAACATATACGAAAATAGTTCGCGCCGGACCAAACCCCCATAAATGACCCTCTCATTACTTAGTTCTTGCATGCTCATTACACGGGGTTTGATAGGGTCAAACCCCGTACTTTCAGAGGGTCAAACCCCGTGTTCTCGCAAATCCGCAACTATGCCCCGATTATGTAAAAATACATAACATATTGATTTTCAACATATTCCGAAATTCGCGAAAAATGACGCGAAACAGCCCGTAATGCGTGTCGTGCGAATTTCAAACGTTAAATTCGGGGAGTGTGCAAGATGATTATACACTATTCACGACCCGGTCTTTGCTTTTCTTGTCTCCGCCCGCTCCAATCCGCTCGTTACGACGAGCGACGAGCGTGCCGGTATAGGGTTCGAGGATTTGAATTTGTGCGTATTTATCGGAGTTTATTTGTCTTTTCAGGTCTTAATCGTTACTTTTGCACAAAACAAAATGCACTTATGGAGCGGGTACGAATACACGACAAGGATTTTGTCCTGATGATGAAAGAGGAGGAGATATTGGCACGTATCGACGCTGTCGCAGCCCGTATCAATGCCGACTTGAAGGGAACCAACCCGCTGTTTCTTGCGGTGTTGAACGGCGCGTTTATGTTTGCCGCCGACCTGATGAAGCGCATTACAATCCCTTGCGAAATATCGTTCGTCAAGCTGGCGAGCTACGAGGGGACAACGTCGACGGGGAAGGTGCGCGAGATAATAGGTATAAACGAGGATATCGCGGACAGGACAATAGTGATTGTCGAAGATATAATCGACTCGGGCTTGACTATGAAGCGGATGAGAGAAAGCTTGGGCACGCGGAGCCCGAAAGCGGTATACGTATGCTCGTTGTTCGTAAAACGGGACAACATCGAGGTGCCGTTAAAGATTGATTATTCCGCATTCGACATCGGCAACGAGTTCATCGTCGGCTACGGGCTTGACTACGACCAACAGGGCAGAAACCTGCGCGATCTTTATGTCGTTTGCGGCGAATAACGGCTTTCAAACAAGCAGACAACAAACAAATAAACATACGTTACAATGAAGAATATAATTATTTTCGGAGCGCCCGGGGCGGGCAAGGGGACGCA
This sequence comes from Prevotella sp., assembly GCA_021204565.1. GTDB lineage: Bacteria > Bacteroidota > Bacteroidia > Bacteroidales > Bacteroidaceae > Prevotella. Next base: position 1,736 of record JAJPZE010000171.1, read on the forward strand.
GAGCGAACGGCTTATTGCGGAGTATAACCTTGCGCACATATCGACGGGAGATGTGCTCCGGGCGGAGATAAAGGCGGACACGGAGCTCGGACGAACCGCCTCGGGGTATATCAACGAGGGTAAACTCGTGCCCGACGAGCTGATAATCAACATGTTTGAAAAGGTACTCGACAGCCTTGAAAACGGCGTTACGGGGGTCATCTTCGACGGGTTTCCGCGCACCATTCCGCAGGCTGAGGCGCTCGACGAGCTGCTCACGAAACGGGGCGAAAAGGTAGATACGGTGATTGGATTAGAGGTGGACGAGGAGGAGCTGATAGAGCGTATTGTTCTCCGCGGACAGACAAGCGGGCGCGCCGACGACAATAAGGAGACCGCCAAGAAACGCCTCGACACGTACAACAACCAGACCCTTCCGCTCAAAGAATATTATGTCCGGCAAGGGAAATATGCGGCTATTAACGGGGTCGGCACGATAGATAATATATTTTCCGACATTAAAAAAGCTATTAACTGAAACTTATGGAAAGCAATTTTATTGATTATGTAAAGGTGTTGTGCCGCTCGGGGAAAGGCGGGCGCGGCAGTCTGCATCTTAAACGGGAGAAATACCAGCCCAACGGAGGTCCCGACGGTGGAGACGGGGGCAGAGGAGGCAACATATACTTGCGCGGCAACCACAATATTTGGACGCTTCTTCATCTGAAATACCAACGCCATATCTTTGCCGGCAACGGGGGAAACGGCGGCAGGGAAAAACGTCACGGAGAGGACGGACGGGATGTTTATATCGATGTCCCCTGCGGCACGGTCGCATACGACGCACGCACGGGAAAATATGTCTGCGACGTTAAGGAAGACGGTCAGGAAGTGTTGCTCCTCAAAGGAGGCAGGGGCGGACAGGGCAATTTCCAGTTCCGGACGTCGACAAACCAGGCTCCGCGCTTTGCCCAGCCGGGCGAGCCGATGCAAGAAATGATGGTTGTATTAGAGCTGAAACTGCTTGCCGACGTAGGGCTTGTCGGCTTCCCCAATGCGGGGAAATCGACACTTATGGGCGCAACAACGAACGCGCGTCCGAAGGTGGCTAACTATCCGTTCACCACAATGCAGCCGTCCTTAGGCATCGTTCCTTACCGCGAAGACCGTTCGTTCGTCATCGCCGATATACCGGGGATAATCGAGGGTGCAAGCGAGGGCAAGGGGCTCGGACTGCGGTTCTTGAGCCATATAGAGCGTAACTCACTGTTGCTCTTCCTCGTGCCTTGCGATACGGACGACATAAAAAAAGAGTACGGCATACTTCTGGGCGAGCTGAACAAATTCAACCCGGAGATGATGGAGAAGCACAGGGTATTGGCGGTAACGAAGTGCGATTTGATTGACGAGGAGACTAAGGAGCTGCTCCGCGCGACCCTGCCCGACGACCTGCCCTGCGTATTTATTTCAAGCGTTACGGGCGACGGTTTGGCTGAGCTGAAAGACACCCTTTGGGAGGAGCTTAACCGGACGAGCAACAAGATGCAAGCCGTTATCGACGAGCAGGTGCTCGTACATCGCGACAAACAGATGGACACTTTGGCGACCGAATTAAAAGACGCCGGAGAGGGCGAGGAGATAGTTTTCGTCGACGGTGAAGATATTGAAGACATCGACGAAACCGGCGGGGCGGATGACCAATAGCGTACTCGCCGGCGGGCTGATACGCTATACATGTTTCCCGGAAGATGTCGTCGCGTTCACCACTACCCGCTCCGTCGCCCGCGATTATCGCCGTATCGCCGCTCTGATAAATATTCCCGAAGAGCGCATCGTCGCCCCTCACCAGAGCCATTCGACGCGGGTCGTGGAGATTGACGACGGTCTTTTAAGCGCGCCGGAGCTTGTTCGCAAGGAGCGTTTGGAGGGGGTCGACGCGGTATATACGAACATATCGGATGTGTGTATAGGGGTGAGTACGGCGGATTGCGTGCCGGTGTTGCTCTGCGATAGATACGGGGAAAGAGTTGTCGCGGCGATACACGCGGGCTGGCGCGGAACGGTCGGGCGGATTGCGCAACATACAATTGAGGTGATGACGGACGCATATAATATAAAGCCGGAGACGTTGTTTGCCGTTATCGGACCCGCTATTTCGTTTGAACGGTTTGAGGTCGGCGACGAGGTGTATGATGAGTTTTCAAGAGCCGGCTTTGATATGAACGGCATCGCGAAACGGCGGGGGAAGTGGTTTATTGACCTGAAAGAATGCAACCGCCGGCAGCTTGTCGAATGCGGTATCAGGTCGGAGAACATCTTTGTCGAGCCGCTATCAACCTACGACGAACCCGAGCTCCTCTTCTCCGCGAGGCGGGAGCAGAGAGGCGGCGTTAAGTGCGGACGCAACTTCAGCGGCATAGTCAGACTCCGTCACGGCGGGCGGAGCCTGAGCTAAGTATTGTTTTATGCGCGGCATTATGTGCCGCGGGACGAAGCAAAAAGTAAATACACAATAATTATAACTGATGGTTTTCCGAGCGGCGCTCCCGTTTCTTGTGTTGCTTTTCGCCGCGTGTCAGACGCTACGGGCGGACGAGACACAGTTCACGCAGGCGGAACGCGAGCAGGTGAACATACCGACGGAGGGGCTGTTCGACGAGGGCAACGTCCGCGAGATACATCTTTCTCTTGTCGGCGACGAGGACTTTTGTTTCCCCGTACAGGACAAACATCTCCTCGTTATGCGCGACGGCGACGACCTTAAACTTACTCCGCGCCGTGCGAATGCCGTGAAAGCGATGTTCGAGGGCGATGTCCGTCTTTCGTATCTCCATCCCGAATACGGCAATATAATTGTTATCAGGCACGCCAACGGCTTGGAAACGGTGTATGCCGATAACGCTCACAACCTTGTCTTCAGCGGCGAACACGTCCGCGCCGGACAGACAATCGCCATCGTCGGAGGCGAGGGGCAGGACAGATATTGCACGTTTTCTCTAATGCTTGACGGGCATAAATTCAACCCGACACTTGCGCTCGACCTCGACACGCGCGCCCTGCGGCGAGTCGTTCTGCGTGCCGAACGAACCCCCGACAAGCTGATTATATCGTCGCGGAGCAGTACTCCCGCGGGCGAGGGACTAATGGCGTATACCGATGAAGACCCGTTCGCCGCCGCGCCGGAGATAGTTCTCAACCTTGCCGACATACCTTCCGACCGCAAGGCATATCCTCTTCCGGGAGCGAAAGTGATTAGTCCGTACGGCGGAGCACGCAAGCATTCGGGCGTCGATTTGAAGACTGTGCCGAAGGATAAAGTGCTTGCGGCGTTCGAAGGAGTGGTGGTGATGAGCGCTCCCTACGCCGGTTACGGCAATTGTATAAAGATAAAGCACGCCTGCGGACTTATGACCTTGTACAGCCATCAGTATAAAAACCTTGTGCAAGAGGGCGACTTCGTGCACGCCGGACAAGTTATCGGGCTGACCGGGCGCACGGGTCGCGCCACGACGGAGCACCTTCATTTCGAGCTGTATTGTCAGGGGAAACGTTACGATCCGGCACGTTTGTTCGACCATACGAACCATAAACTGCGCGACATAAAGGTAGTTATAACCCGCTCCGGAGAGATTAAAACAATCAAATAAACAATAACTGTAAAGCTATGAAAGAGTTATCTTTGAAATACGGTTGCAACCCGAATCAAAAGCCGGCACGTATATTCTCCGAGTGCGGCGACTTGCCAGTGGAGGTGCTTAACGGGCGTCCGGGATATATAAATTTCCTTGACGCGCTCAACGCATGGCAACTTGTGAGCGAGTTAAAAGAGGCGACAGGCATCGCCGCCGCTACGAGCTTCAAACACGTCAGCCCCGCCGGCGCGGCGCTCGGCTTGCCGTTAAGCGAAACATTACGCCGGATCTACTTCACCGGCGGCACAGATTTAAACTCCTCGCCCATAGCTTGCGCTTACGCACGGGCACGCGGCGCGGACCGCATGAGCTCGTACGGCGACTTCATCGCGCTAAGCGACACCTGCGACGAAGCTACCGCCCTGCTCGTTAAGAAAGAAGTTTCCGACGGGATAATTGCCCCGTCGTACACGCCCGCAGCCCTTGATATACTCCGCTCGAAGCGGCGCGGAACGTATAATATAATCCGTATCGACCCCGGTTATACCCCTGCCCCGACGGAGCGCAAGCAGGTGTTCGGCATCACTTTCGAGCAAGGGCGGAACGACATTAAGTTCACTCCCGACATCTTCGCTAATATCCCCACGAAAGCCAAGACCTTGCCCGACGAGGCGAAGCGGGACCTGACAGTCGCGCTTATAACCCTTAAATACACGCAGTCGAACTCGGTTTGTTACGTCAAAGACGGGCAGGCAATCGGCATCGGAGCGGGGCAACAGAGCCGCATACACTGCACCCGACTGGCGGGAAACAAGGCGGATACGTGGTGGTTGAGGCAACACGAGAAAGTGATGAACCTGCCGTTCAGAACGGATATAGGGCGTGCCGACCGCGACAATACGATAGATGTGTATATATCCGAAGAGTATAACGACGTACTCCGCGACGGCGTTTGGCAACGGCTCTTCACCGAGCTCCCCGCGCCTCTGACCCGCGAGGAGAAAGCGGCTTGGATAACTTCGAACACCGGCGTATCGCTCGGCTCCGACGCTTTCTTCCCCTTCGGCGATAACATTGAACGGGCAAGCAAGAGCGGGGTAAAGTATATCGCGCAAGCCGGCGGCTCCGTTCGCGACGATAACGTTATAGAGACTTGCGACCGCTACGGCATTGTCATGGCGTTCACCGGCATCCGTCTGTTTCATCACTAACTAATCGTCTCGACATTATGAAGGTTCGTGCAAACGAGAGCAAACGAGCTTGCTCGATTTGCCGAGTGCAGCCGAAGCCCGACGAAGTCAACGACGACTTTCAGGACATCCTTATCAACGGAGTCAACTTCCGAAAGGGCGGCGAACGGAGCGCGGAAGATAAGGACAAAGTGAAGACGAAAGCACGCAAGAAGCTATATATAACGGGGGCGCACGGCTCCGGAAGCGCACGTCAGAAAGCCCGGTACCGCCGTCAAAGGGCGGCACGGAGCGGGCGCAAAACGAAATAAATACCGATTATATGAATTTCGAAAACGAGGATAAAGCGTCGGTCGAAGAGATAAAACGGCGGTTTGATAACGATGTAGATACTTTCGCCAATCTCGATACCGGGCAGAGCTCGATACCCGATGCGCGGCTGTTTTTAGAGATAACGACGGAGGCGGCAAAGCGTCTCGCGCCCGAGGCGGAGAACGTTCTTGACATCGGTTGCGGGGCGGGGAACTATACGATGATGTTGCTCCGGAAGCTCCCGAACCTTAATTGCACGCTCGCCGACCTTAGCGCGAGGATGTTGGAAAGGGCAAAGGAGAGGGTTTCTAAAGCGACGAACGGGACGGTACGAACCATTCAAGGCGACATCAGGAGCACAGATTTGGGTTCGGACGAGACATATGACATCATCCTTGCGGGCGCCGTTCTGCACCATTTGCGCACCGACAGAGACTGGGAGAATGCTTTTGCGAGACTTTACGCCGTATTAAAACCGGGCGGCTGTCTGATGATTTCCGACCTGATAAAACAAGACACGGATGTGTTGGAAACCTATTTCCGCGAACGCTTTTGCGAACACTTGGAGAGGATTGGAGGACGGGAATACAGCATTAACCACTTACGTGCCGTCGACCGTGAAGATACCCCGCGGAGCATCAGTTATCAGATAGAGCTTATGCGGAAGACGGGTTTCCGCCAAACGGATATCCTGCACAAAAACGTCTGCTTCTGCTCTTTCTGCGGAATAAAGTAACTGTCCTGTTGCGGAGCGACCTCGCAAGAATTGTGGGGAAAAAGCAGTGCGTACATCGCGGCGAGCAAGGGTTTCGCGCTACGATATACGCACTATCAATCTGTGTGAACGCGGTGCGTGCGGGGCTCGAACCCGCGACCTCCTGCGTGACAGGCAGGCATTCTAACCAGGCTGAACTAACGCACCCCGTGGTTTGCGGGCGCAAAGGTAAGGATTTCTTTTAATTCGGAACAAAGATTTTGAGAACTTTTTACTTGTCTGCGGCGCAATGCATGTAGATATTCTTTTCCGCATATCTAATGTTGTTGTTTTTCTTGTGCGCTTTGTAATAATATTTACCTTTGCAACATTAACGACCGATAAACCTGACAATCCTTTTAATATAAATAATGTATAAAGACCTGTTGATATGCGTAACGAAGTGAATATTTTATTGCGTGCGGTGATGGCCGGCATAGCTATCTCCTGCGGTTGTATTTGTAATTTGGCAATCGGCGGCGTGGCAGGAGCGGTGCTGTTTACTTTCGGGCTGTTAACCGTTGTCCATTACCAATATAAGCTCTATACGGGTACTGCCGGGTTTGTAACTACGTGGCGGAGCGTCGGAGAACTTGTCGTGGTGCTCGCGGGGAACATTATCGGTTGCTTGCTGTGCGGCAGGGGAATCGCTTATGCCAAGCCCGAATTGAGTGCGGCGGCGGCTAATCTGCTTGCGGCACGTCTTAATTACTCTCTTCCGGCGGCGTTCATACTTGCCGTCGGTTGCGGCTTTATAATGACTACGGCGGTGTATTTCGGACGTCAGAAGATGTTTCTGCCCTTGCTGTTCGGCGTGCCGTGCTTTATCATTTGCGGCTTTCTCCACTCTATTGCCGACGCCTGTTATTATTTGGCTTGCCCCGTTTCGTTCCTTTCGGAGCACGCTTCGTCTGTCCTCGCGCTGTACGTATCGATAGTGCTGGGCAACTTCGTCGGGTGCAATCTCTATCGTTTGGGCGAGCTTGTGAAAGCAAAAGAATAAGCGTAAATTATATAAATGTACGTATAATATTTGGATTAAAAGGCGTTTTTGCACTACCTTTGCCTGCCGGCGAGTTTCGGTTGCACTCGTTGTGTAAAGCAAGCTTCACACTCGTTTGCACGTAATCGGCTTGCCGCTTTCGAAGCCTGCGGAGAAAGAACCTTTGCTGTGCGCTCCGCGTAATGTAAGAGCGTAGATATATTTATCTGATATTAATTAACAACTAAAAACAAATATCTTAAGCGATGAGCGAGAACGAGATGAAGCCATATGTCATTGGCTTGGATTTAGGAGGCACGAACTCCGTGTTCGGCATTGTTGACAGCCGTGGGGAGATGAAAGCGACAACCTCAATTAAGACTCAGGGTTATCAAACAGTTGAGAATTATGTTGACGCATCGTGTGAGGCGTTGAAGCTGATAATAGATCAGGTCGGCGGTATAAGCACTATCAAAGCAATGGGTATCGGCGCCCCCAACGCCAATTATTATAACGGGACGATTGAGTTTGCCCCGAATCTGACGTGGGCGCATAAGAGTGTCGTCCCGTTGGCGCAGATGTTCTCCGATAAGCTCGGCGTGCCTGTGGCGATAACCAACGATGCTAACGCTGCAGCGATAGGGGAGATGACCTACGGAGTCGCGCGCGGGATGAAGAACTTTATAATGATTACTCTCGGCACGGGTGTGGGCTCGGGCATCGTCGTCAACGGGCAGTTGGTCTACGGATGCGATGGTTTTGCCGGCGAACTTGGGCATACGATAATGGTCAGAGAGCACGGGCGCCTCTGCGGTTGCGGGCGTCACGGTTGCCTTGAAGCATACTGCTCGGCGACGGGGGTGGCGCGCACGGCACGCGAACTCCTCTCTACAACAAAGCGTCCGTCGTCGTTACGCGAGCTCAATCCGGAGAATATAACATCGCTTGAGGTGTCTCTTGCGGCGGCAAAAGGCGACAAGCTCGCGCTTGATATTTATGAGTTCACGGGCGATATGCTGGGCAGGGCGTGCGCGGACTTCGCGGTGTTCTCCTCTCCCGAAGCGTTCATATTCTTCGGCGGACTGACTAAGGCGGGCGACCTGATAATGGATCCGATAAAGAAAGCGTACGACAAGAACGTGCTGGGCATATTCAAGGGCAAGGCGAAGTTCTTAATCAGCGCCTTAGACGGTTCGTCCGCGGCAGTGCTCGGAGCGTCGGCAATAGGCTGGGACATACCCCACACCGCCGCAAAAGCATAACGTTTATCCGAGAGGATACATAAATCAGCATACAACGAGAGCGGAACGTCAGCATTGATGATCCGCTCTCGGCGTATATAACTTTCTTCCGCATTTGCTTGCATATAACGCCCAATTGCACTACTTTTGCCTTCGCTTTCGGCATTTGTACGGATATTTGTGTATTAATATTAAAACGTTGGAATGTATGATGTAGCATAGATATAGGACATTAAGATAAAAAGCGTTAGCTTGCATTCTTGTCTTCTGTAAATAGCCATTATATGAAGCGGTCAAGGGTTTAAGCCAATGCTCACGCATTAAGCGTGGGCTTTTACTCGTATATGACTGCAATGGTTATGGCTATACCTCAGAAGACGTAGACAAGTTATTGGTCCACGTTCTTTATTGTCCTCGCTCCGACCCTTTGGACCGCTAAACATTAATAATAACACAACCAAACATTTAATACAAACGAACATTTATGAAACATATATTTACTACGAGAGCATTCATTCTCTCATTGCTCCTCTCGCTCCCCTGCGTTCGCACCCTCGCGTATGACTTCTATGCTAAGAATGATGACGGAGTAAACATCTACTACTACATCACCTCATCAACTGACCGAACTGTGGCGGTATCCGGAGGAACATATTCAGGCGACGTCGTTATTCCCTCAACCGTAGAATACGAAAGCATCTCCTATTCCGTAACAGGTATAGGAATTTATGCATTCGATGATTGTTCGAGCCTTACCTCAATAGAAATACCAAGCAGTGTTACAAGTATAGGATATTATGCATTCGTCGGTTGTATATAGTAGCATGTAATTAACCGCGAGGGATAATCAATACTAAGAAATAACACACTGATAATCAATACTTTGCGGGGATTTAACACTTTGCGGGGCATATTTGGTGGTTCGATATTCCGCGCATAATTTTGCGATGTATTTCTACCGC
>JAJPZE010000171.1:10887-12832 GCA_021204565.1 Prevotella sp.
CAAAATAAGGGAATATGAAGGTACGTGACAACGAGAGCACAAGCTCGCTTGATGCCGAGTGCATCCGTAGCTCGACGAAAGTCAAGGTAACCAAGAAGTGTGCTTGTTGCGGCAAGGAGTTTGTGTCGCACGGTGGTTTGCAGAAGTATTGCTCGGTGCGGTGTGCCGACAAGGCGAAGAGCGAAAGGAAGAAACGGCAGCGTGAGTTCTTTAATGCCGTACAACCCGTTATAGATATTCAGCGGCAAGAGTATCTGTCCTTTTCAAAGGCAGCCATCCTAATGGGTTGCTCCCGTCAGTATATTTATAAGCTCGTGGCGCAAGGGAAGTTAAGAGCCTCGCGATTGAGCAACCGCATGGCTCTTATTCGCCGTGCCGATATAGAGAAGATGTTAGAGGACAATCCGTATAATAAGGTGTTATTCGGCAGTCGCCCTCGCAAAGTAATTAAGACCGCTAATAAGGACAAGGAGACCGAAGAGCCGCTCACATACATCTCCGGCGCGGAAGTGATGTCCGTTTATAAGGTCAAGCAGTCGTGGTTATACGCATCCGCCAAACGCAACCAAATACCAATGTGCCGGATTGCGGGCAAGAATTATTACAGCAAACAACATATTGAAGATTGTCTCGGCCTGTCCGAAGAGGTCGCGCATATAACCGACTGGCTTACAACCCAACAAGTGTTTGATGTCTTTGGTATGAAAGCCGATGCCATACACTCATACGCATACCGCCACAACATCCCCACCAAAAGAGAATACGGCGTAACGTATTATTCCCAGACGCATATTGCCGAACTCCGGCAACCTGATTTATTAACTGACGAACGTTATTGCACGATTGAAGAGGTCGCGGATAAATACGGACTAACGAAGGCGAACGCACAGCATATCGTAAAGGTCAACAACGTAACGAAGCGGAAGGTCGGGGTGCGTAATCTTCTGTTGAAAATTGATGTAGAGAGAGTAATGCAGGAGCGTGCGGCAAGGGGATTATAAGGCACATACGGCAAAGACTGCAATAAACCAAACCTGATTTCCAATGATTTCAAATTGATTTGCCGATTATCGCGGGTAATTGTAATCATCGGCATATCATTCATTTCATTTGCAGCGTGGAGAGGGTCTCCACCGAGTAATATTCATTATTAACAACAATCAAAAGAGCAATGGCTAATATTTGCAAGACGGTTAATTTGTACACGCGGAAAATCAAGAAAGGAACGATGTTGTCTTTCTTCCTCGACTATTATCCCGGTTATCGCGACGCGGCGACGAACAAGGTGTTGCGCCACGAGTCGTTGGGCATTTACATCTATGCGCACCCGAAGAACCAGCGGGAGAAAGACTACAATGCCCGGCTGACGGAGAAGGCGGAGGCGATGCGCTGCCGGCGGTATGAAGAGGTTGTAAACGAGCGGTACGATTTTTTCGACAGTCGGAAGCTTAGCGGCAGTTTCATTGATTATTTTAAGGAACACGCGCGGAAGAAGAACGCCCGATACGTGCAGACCTTCATTCACTTCAACCGCTTCACCGGCGGTAAATGCACTTTTGCGGAAATCAATATTGAGCTGTGCAACAAGTTCCTTGAATACTTGCACACGACGACGCAGGTAATTCATACGAAACGGAAACTGCACCCCAACTCCATTACGAGTTATTGGTCGGCATTTTTGGGGACGTTGCACGCCGCGCACAGAGACCGGAAGATCAAGGACAACCCTTGCCCGTATTTGGAGCGTGCGGAGAGCATCCCGACGGACAGGGTCGGTTTGTCGGCGGACGAGTTGATTACCCTCGCGGAAACGCCTTGCGATGTGCCTATATTAAAAAGAGCTTTCCTCTTCGCTTGTTTGACGGGCTTGCGCAAGAGCGATGTTAAAGCTTTAACTTGGGAGATGATACAGCCCGAAGCGGACGGCACGCCATACGTTACGATT
>JAJPZE010000193.1 GCA_021204565.1 Prevotella sp.
TCGTTACCGTTTACGAACGCAAAAAGATGATGTAGCGCAAGAAAATCATATAATTCGCCTTTCGTGCGCCGTACTCCCTCGAAGCTGCCGAAGCCTTGCAAGTGAGCGCGGCCGACGTTTGTAATCAGTCCGCAGGTAGGTTCGGCGGTCTCTGCAAGTGTCTTTATGTCGCCCTGATGGCTTGCCCCCATCTCCACGACCGCTATTTCGTCGCTCCCGGAGAAGCGCAGAAGGGTTTTCGGCACGCCGATGTCGTTGTTGTAATTGCCCTCTGTGGCGAGCACGGAATATGTTGTGGCGAGCACGGCGGCGACGAGCTCTTTGGTGGTTGTTTTCCCGTTCGTGCCCGTTATGGCTATAACGGGGATATTGTATTCGCGCCGGTGGCGGCGTGCGATTTCTTTGTACGTCTGCAACGTATTATCTGTTTGTATCAGGCGCGAAACGTACTTTCCGCTCTTATCGAGCGAGCTCGGGTCGGTGTCGACAATAGCGGCTGCGCAACCATTCTCTAATGCTTTGACCGCAAAAAGGTTGCCGTCGAAAGACGCGCCGCGCAGTGCAAGGAAGAGCGAGCCCGCCGGACAGAAGCGCGAATCGGTGGTTATCGCGCGCGCGTCCTTATACATATCGTAGATTTTGTCGATGTTCATAACGTGCCGTATATTGGTCTTAATTCGTCCGCAAAAGTAAGTATTTGCGGCTCAAAAGCAAGCGTCCGGAGCCCTCGTTCGTATGCACGAAAGTTGATATTTGTCATATTCCGCCGGCGGGGGCATATTTTTCGATATTAGTCAAGTAAAGGGGCTGAATAGCGCTAAATAAGCCCGGATGTTGTTGCGGGTGTGTTTTTGCCCCTACCTTTGCAACGGTTTTCAGCGGAAGACCCGGCTTCTGAACCGACACGATATTAATAGAGTACCGGGTCGAAGTTAATTAAAGAAAGGAACTTGAGTTATGAAAAAGATTATCAACTTCATCAAAAGTGCCTATCGTTCAAACGGGAACAGTATGAGTTCGCTTGCCTCCGCAGAGAGCAGCAGACTTTGTCTCGTGGATAATTTCAATATTGATTTTAGCACCATCGAGCGCCTGTTGGACTGTAAGTGCTAACGATTGGTCAGATTTCCCTCCGCACTTCTTGCGTGGTGAGGCAACAATGCGGAGCGGCTCGGGACAAGGCGTCAAACGCCCCCGAAGCCGACAGGAAACGAAGAGAAAAAAGATTTAGTTATTAACAATAGATAGGGCAATGCTGCTTCCGCCCGGCAGTGTTGCCCTTATTTTGTATACGTTCGTCAGCTGCTCCTTATCGGTATTGATTATGGCGCTGTATTGCAGCAAGGCGTGTATAATTATTTGATTGCACACTCCAAGATTTAACGTTTGAAATTCTTTTATTGCCGCCGGCGGAGCGTTTTGCGTCATTTTTCGCGAATTTTGGAATGTATTGAAAATCAACAAGTTATGTGGTTTTATATAATCTGTATATAGTTGCAGACCTGCGAAAACACGGGGTTTGACCACCTGAAAGTACGGGGTTTGACCCTATGAAACCCTATGTAATGAGCGTGCAAGAACTAAGTAATGAGAGGGTCATTTATGGGGGTTTGGCTTGGCGCGAATTATTTTCATGCTCGTTTTGATATGTGGAGATGTCAAACGAGAGCTAAATTCTTGCGCTTTTTGAACTCAAATTTCATTGCACACTACCCCTTGTCTTAACGTAATTAACGTCTGTTCACGCGAATTTTTTAACCTGTTTTAACGAGATTTGATGTGCCGTGGCTCGGCGTTGGACGAGTGCGCAAACATTGCCCGGCAAGGTGCACAGACGTGTGTCGTTCTCTCTTCATTCGTTTTCCGGGGGCTTAATTGACCCGTATACGGGATAATCGGACATAATGTAAAAATATAGTCGGATATTTGTGAAATATTGAAAGTAAATACGTACTTTTGCCGTCGAATTGACAGCGAAAAGAGAGTTTTGCGAACAAATTGACAGAGTTCGAACGTGTTAGGATGAACGTTGACGCGCCCCGTGAGACGAGGGTAACGAAGCTCCGCAAGGGTTGCGAATAAAGGATAAACTACAAAATATATGGGACAAAATAAGGGTAAAGGATTGTACAATCCCGCTTACGAGCACGACTCGTGCGGCGTCGGGATGGTTGTAAACATACGCGGCAACAAGAGCCACGAGCTGGTCGACAACGCTTTGAGGGTATTGGAGAATATGGAGCACCGCGGAGCCGAGACGCGCGACAAGACGGGCGACGGCGCCGGGATATTGCTTCAGATTCCCCACGAGTTTATATTATTGCAGGGCATACCCGTGCCGGAGAAAGGCAAATACGGAACCGGCATCATCTTTCTCCCCCGCGACGAGGCGCGCCAATCGGAGATTCTCTCCGTTATGATAGAGGAGATAGAGCGCGAGGGGCTTAACCTCATGCATCTCCGCAACGTGCCCGTCAACCCGGAAGTGTTAGGCGAAGGGGCGAAGCGGACGGAGCCGGAGGTGAAGCAGATATTCATTACCGGCTTGGGCGAGAGAGACAACAACGACTGTGATTTCGAGCGGACGCTCTACAAGATACGCAAACGAATTGAACGCCGCGTTGCCGACGACGACTTTTATATCTGCTCCCTGTCGAACAAGAGCATAATATATAAAGGAATGCTGACGTCGCGCCAGCTTCGCGGATATTATAAAGACCTGTCGAACGATTACTTCACGAGCGGTCTTGCGCTCGTTCATTCTCGTTTCTCGACCAATACTTTCCCGAAATGGAAACTCGCCCAGCCGTTCCGCTATCTCTGTCATAACGGCGAGATAAACACCGTGCGCGGCAACCGCGGATGGATGAAAGCCCGCGAGTCGGTGCTCTCTTCACCCGCCTTAGGCGATATAAAGGACATCGCCCCGATATTGGAAGAGGATATGAGCGACAGCGCTTCGCTCGACAACGTATTCGAGTTCTTGGTGATGAGCGGTATGTCTCTGCCTCAGGCAATGGCGATACTCGTGCCCGAATCATTCAACGACAAGAACCCTAA
>JAJPZE010000001.1 GCA_021204565.1 Prevotella sp.
TATAATGAGTATTCTTTTCATCTTTCGCTGTGTTCGGTCGGATTGCCTCTCCGCGCTTTGAATACCTTTATGTTTCTCAGAAGCGGGTTCTTCACTTCAAGGATAATCACCTCGATGACGAGCAGGAGCAACACAACGATACCTATTGCTTGGAACTGCTCGTTGTACTCGCTGTATATCACGCTGTCCACCTCTCCCTTTTGCAGCCGCGTCAGTTGCTCGCCCAACAGTTCTCGGGCGCTGTTGGTGTTGTCTACGTGTATGTATCTGCCTTTACCCGCCTGCGCTATCTCCCGGCACATATCTTCGTTGAGGGCGGTCATCACGGTGTTGCCGCTCAGGTCGGTCATGTATCCGCCCTCGCCGGTAGGTATCGGAGCTCCGCGTGTATCGCCTATCCCGAGGATAAAAACGTTCATTCCTTTCTTGTACGCATCCTGCGCAGCCTCCGCCGCTCCGCCCTCGTGGTCTTCCCCGTCGGTAATAACAACAATCGCTTTACCCACTTTCGACTGCGTGAAAGAGTTCGCCGCAAGATGTAACGCCCCCGCAATATCCGTCCCCTGCGAGGCAATCAGCGACGGATTGATACTCCGGAGAAACATCTTTGCCGATACGTAATCCGACGTAATCGGCAATTGTACGAATGCGTCGCCCGCAAAGACGACAATGCCAATCTTATCGTTTGAAAAGTGATTTATCAAATCCTCAACCAGAAGCTTGCTCTTTTGCAAACGGGACGGCGTTACGTCCTGCGCTTTCATCGAGTTGCTTATATCCATCGCGATGATGATCTCTATGCCGTTGCGCTTCTCTTTCAACACCTTGCTCCCCATTTGCGGACGAGCCAACATCACAATAATGAGCGCCGTAGCCGCCATCAACAGCCAAAACTTAACGTTCGGACGCCACGACGACACATCGGGCATCATCTGCCGCAGAAGCGCCTTATCGCCCAAACGCTTGTATCTTCTCTTTTGCACACGCCACATCCACAGCCGTATCAAACCCATCAGCGGGATGACCACAAGCAACCACAGACATATCGGATTTTCAAATCTAAGCATGACAAACAAGCGTTTCGTTTAAGGTATTCGTCTTAATACGGTTGTTCTGAGCAACACTTCAAGCAACAGCAATACAAGCGCGGCAAAGGCGAAAGGAGCGAACACATCATATCGTTTTGAGAACTTCTGCACGGTCAGTTTCGTCTTCTCTAACTTGTCGATATCGTCGTATATCTGCCGCAACTCCTTGTTGTTGGTCGCCCTGTAAAACCGTCCCCCCGCAGTAGAGGCAATCGTTTGCAAAGTCTTCTCGTCTATCTCCGTCGGGATATTGACGTATTGCACGCCGCCGGCTACGGGTACGGGATACGGCGCGACCTTGTTCGTCCCCAACCCGACGGTATAAATACGAATGCCGAGAGCCTGCGCCATCTGAGCCGCCGTTATAGGGGAGATCTCGCCGCAGTTATTCGCCCCGTCGGTCAAGAGTATGATTACTTTGCTCTTCGCCTTAGAATCCTTCAGGCGCGAGATAGCGTTAGCCAAGCCCATACCTATCGCCGTGCCGTCGGAAATCAGACCTTTGGCGGACAGATCGGTGCGTACCGAGCGAAGCATATTCTGCAACGAAGCGTGGTCGGTTGTCATAGGGCACTGCGTGAAAGCCTCGCCGGCGAAGATTGTCAACCCGATGTTATCGTTCGGACGACCTGATATAAACTGCGTCGCGACGTTCTTCGCCGCCTCCATTCTGTTCGGTTTGAGATCTTCGGCAAGCATTGACGTGGAGATGTCGACCGCCATCATTATGTCTATCCCTTCCGTTGTCCGGCTCGCCCAAGAGTCCTGTGTCTGCGGGCGCGCCATAACGATTACAATCAGCGTAAACACCAAACAACGGAGCAACATCGGCAGATGTATAATCCTTGTGCGCCAAGAGTGCGGAGCGTCAAGATATGCCGAAGTGTCGCTCACGCGCATCGTAGGCTCGTTCCGCCGCCGGTAGAGAAAATACCAAAGCACGTAGGGTATCAACAGCAACAGCAGTATGAAATATTCTTTATTTGCAAACTCCATAACGTCAACCTATATCACATACGCACTCAAAACAAAAGCATCACTCCGTAGATGACGTAACAGAGAATAAACACAACCGCTACAATAATCACCCCGAGCAATATCTTTATAACTTTCCGGCTCTCTTCGACGCGCTTGTCCGTCTCGCTTAACTTAGGCACAATCCTCTCCTCCCGCTCCGTTTCTTGCGTCTTCGTGCGGTCGATAAAGTTGATTGCATTGACGAGATTGAGGTCGTTCTCGTTAATCAGGGCGGAGTATTTAGCGAACTTGACAAGGTCGGCAACCTCGAACAAGCTCCTTAGTTCACCTATCATTTCCGCGTCGCCCGCCGTCCGTAGACGAGCTATTATCTCCCCGCTGGTCATCTCCATTGCCGAAAAGCCGAACCTCTCCTCTATATAAAGGCGCAGTGTGTCTGTCAGCCGGGTATAGTATTCCTTTTGGTCGGAGGCGTTATAAATCTTCTCTTGCTTAATCTTCTCTATCGCCGTAAGCGCTTTCTGGTGCGGAGGTATATGGCGGACAATCATTATCCGGCTTATAATCGGCTTGTGTTGTTTATATCTTATGTATAAATACAACCCGATAACGATAAGGAAAAACATCACCACGCTCAACCAGAACAGCCCGCTCCACTCGCTCCATAAGAACGGGTTGTCTTGCACGTCTTTCGGGGGAAAGAATGCATCGACGTTGGTTGTGTCGACATCTACGGTCAACACTTTAAGCGCCAAAGGATTGGTCTTGTATTCCTTTCCCCCGACTTTGATTGTCTGCTCGGGTATCTTGTATGCGTCTTCATCGAAGCTCGTGAGGAGCAATTTGCGGCGTATGACTTTCTTTCCGTCCGTCCGCGAGGTATCGTCCGGCTCTATTTCGACTATCTCCACCCCGGGAGTAATGTATTCC
>JAJPZE010000233.1 GCA_021204565.1 Prevotella sp.
CCGTGCCCGGGCAGTATGTTGCCCGAATCCTTTATCCTCAACGTGCGTTTGAGGAGGCTCTCGATGAGGTCGCCCCACGTGCCGAACACAACTACGACGAGCCCTAACCCAAGCCACTGCGGCAGGGACAGCCCCGAGACGTTGCCCGGCTCGATACGCCACACCAACGTGGAGACAGCCAGGACCAACACCGCCCCGCCGATACAACCCTCCCACGTCTTGCCGGGGCTGATACGCGGGAATAGTTTATGCCGTCCGAACAGACTGCCGGCAACGTACGCGCCGGTATCGTTACACCACAAGAAAACGAACACTGCGAGAGGCAGGAGATAATAATATTCGCCGCGATAATAGGCAAGAATGTTTATTGTAGACAGGGGCAGAGCGATATAGAGCTGCGAAAGCATCGCGTACGCCATATTGTTCAGCGCGTCGGCTTGGCGCAAATAAAGCTCCGAAACGAACAGATAGATAATGGTTATAAGGTATGGGATGAAGACGATAGCGGGGGTCAGACCCGAACAGAAGCCGAACATCGCAAGCATTAAGAATACTCCCGCCACGCCGCAAATAAAGCTGTTGACCGCCACGTCCTCACGTTCGTTGACGATAGAGCAGAGCTCGCGTACGGTCATTGCCGTGATTAACGCGAAGACAAACACCATCCCCAAGGGACGCATAAAGCATATAACCATTATCGCGACATAGAGTATGCCGGTAACGGTACGTACTGCGAGGTTCTTCGTTTTCGTGTTCACGCTTTATCCTCTTCTGCCTTTTGGCTCGCCCCGACCGTTTCTTTATCAGGTTCTTCGTCCGATATTCCGCCGTTCTCCCGGGCCGCTTTTTCCGCGGCTTTGTCTTTCTTCACTTGCGCAAGATATTCCGATTGTGCGCGGCGAACCTCATCCGGCATATTCTCTAAATTCAGCTTTATGCCGGTCTCCCTTTCTTCTTCCTCTTTCAGTTTGTTATTCTCGGCTATTATCTCTTCGGTGCGGCTGACCCACGGGCGCTTGCCGAAGATCTTCTCTACGTCCTCGGCAAAGATTACTTCCCGCGAGATAAGGAGCTCGGCGAGCCGGTTATGCCCTTCCTTATGCTCGGTCAGAAGTTGCTTTGCACGTTCGAATTGTTCGTTGACGAGCTTAAGCACTTCGTCGTCGATTATCTTCGCCGTCGTTTCGGAATACGGGCGTTGGAACTGGTATTCCTGATTGTTGTAATAACAGATATTGGGCAGACGGTCGCTCATACCGGCGTATGCAATCATCCCGAACGCGGATTTCGTGGCGCGTTCGAGGTCGTTCATCGCTCCGGTAGATATATGTCCGGTGAATAACGCCTCCGCCGCACGCCCGCCAAGAAGGGCGCACACCTCGTCGAGCATCTGCTCTTTTGTGGTTATCTGCCGCTCCTCAGGCAAGTACCAAGCCGCGCCAAGAGCCTGCCCGCGCGGCACGATGCTGACCTTAACAAGCGGATTGGCGTGTTCGCAGAACCACGACACGGTGGCGTGTCCCGCCTCGTGCAGAGCGATTGCGCGCTTCTCTGCCGCCGTCATCACTTTCGTCTTCTTCTCCAAGCCCCCGATTATACGGTCGACCCCATCGAGGAAATCCTGGTTGCCGACCGTTCTGCTGTTGTGCCGCGCCGCAATCAGTGCCGCCTCGTTGCATACGTTAGCGATGTCCGCGCCCGAGAAACCGGGCGTCTGGCGCGCAAGATAATCAATATCTAACGTTGCGTCAATCTTCAGCGGACGCAGATGGACGAAGAATATTTCCTTACGTTCTTGCAGGTCGGGGAGGTCAACATGTATCTGGCGGTCGAACCTTCCGGCTCGCAGTAGTGCCTTATCAAGCATATCGGCACGGTTTGTTGCCGCGAGAATGATTACCCCGCTGTTCGTGCCGAAGCCGTCCATCTCCGTCAAAAGGGCATTAAGAGTGTTCTCCCTCTCGTCGTTTCCGCCAAGGGAAGCGTGGTTCGCACGTGCCCGCCCCACAGCATCTATCTCGTCGATGAATATGATGCACGGACTCTTCTCTTTCGCCTGACGGAACAAATCCCTCACCCTGCTCGCGCCTACGCCTACAAACATCTCCACAAAATCGGAGCCGGACATAGAGAAGAACGGCACACCCGCCTCGCCCGCAACAGCTTTTGCCAATAGTGTTTTGCCCGTCCCGGGAGGACCGACCAAGAGTGCGCCGCGCGGAATCTTGCCTCCAAGCTCCGTATACTTACGCGGGTTCTTCAAGAAATCCACGATTTCCTTTATCTCTTGCTTGGCTCCTTCCTGCCCCGCCACGTCCTTAAACGTTACTCCGACATCACCTCCCTTTTCGTACATACGTGCCTTGCTCTTGCCCACAGAGAAGATACCGGAGCCTCCGCCCGCTCCTCCGCCCATACGGCTGAAGACAAACAGCCACACGAGGACAAGGAGGATTATTGGTCCGAAATTGAAAAGGAAAGTCATAAACCCGCTCCCGCTCTTGTTCTCATATCCGTATTCGGAGAGCGTGCCCGCATCTATCTGTGTGTTTAAGAAGCTCTCCAACTCGCCCGTATCGCCGAACTCGACGCTCACGTAAGGGTCTTCGCCCGTCTCGGAGGCGGGTTTGCCGAACACGTCGCGTATGTTCTTGGCGTGCACGTACATCTTCAACGTGGAGTTATTCTTGTTGATTACGATTTTCGAAGCATAGCCCTTGCTTACGTATTCCTTAAATTGCGTATAACCGGACTTCTGCTGCTCGCCGCCGGAAGCTAAGAAGCCGCCGCCGTTGGTAAAGAAAAAGACCAAGAGAATGATTATCACAAGCGTGTAAAGCCACGTTGTATTGAAACGCGGCATCTTCGGTCCGCCGCCGCCGTTTTTATTGTTGTTCCGGTTGTTCATTGTATTTAATCGATGTCGGGAAGGCGCGTCATTGCGGCGTCGCTCCAAAGGTGTTCGAGGTCGTAAAATGTCCTCGCGT
>JAJPZE010000235.1 GCA_021204565.1 Prevotella sp.
CATCTAGTTCTAGACTTGCCTGTTCGTCGGGAGGGGCAGTTGGTGTTTCACGTGCGGGATGTGCTCGTACCGCCCGACGGACGTGATGTGCCGCTCTCTTTCTTCCCCGCCGTTAGTCTCGTACTGCTTTGCCCGTTGGTTCCGCTACGCCCGCTATGACTGTTGGAGTTGATTGTTTGCCCTCTGCCGTAGCTGCCTTGATTAAACTTATCGCGCATACCGGTTGAGCCGGCGCTTCCGCGATTCGATACTCCCGCGCCCTTATTGGCAATCGGATGCCCGCTATACCACGACTTCCCGCCGTTGTGTTTCCAAGAATGTCCGCCGCGATAGCTGCTCCAAAACGCCGGACGACCGAAATAAAAATAGTTGCGTGTAGGGTAGCGGGAATAGATGGCGAAGTGCCAAAAACCGTCGGACCAGAATATCGGACGATAAAAATAAGTTGCTTCGAGGAACAACTGATACTGCCAGTCGAGGAGAACGTAGCTCAGGTCGAGGTTACGCCTTGTCCAGCAGTCGCTGTATATATCGTCTTGCGAGCCGATACCCATAAGGTAATCAAGATTAATCTCATAACAAGCCTCGTACTGGTCTTCGGTAAGGTTCAACTCGTACGCCATCTTGTCGGCAAGGAACAACGCTTGTTCACGTGCTTGCTCGTAACTCATCGCATGCGATGAAACCGTTCCTAAGAACAGGCAGGTCATCAATATAACTATGTGCTTCATATTTCTTATTTATTTTATTTTGTCGTCTCGTGTCCGTTTCTTATCGTTCACGTTGCAAAATTACCCCTCATACTCCATTGCATAAAAGGTATTTCCCTAAAAGGCGGGGGATTTTCCCTACTATGAAACGGGGAAACGACATGCGTGCGGGCATCAATAACCGACAATAAAGAAAGGGCTTCGCAATAGCGAAACCCTTTCCCGACATCTTGTTTTCAAAGCCTTTATCAACCTTTGAGCGAGGCCGCGCGCACGCGGCTGAGAGTCTCCGGCGTCATCTGCAAATAGTTGGCGATAAAACGTAACGGCGCACGCAACACTACCTGAGGTTCCTCTTTACACAGACGCTCGTATCGGCTTTGAGCGGCCTCGAAGCGCAAGCGGTCGGCACGTTTCTGCGAGATGATGAGGCTTTCTTCAAGTATCTTTCTGTACATCATCTGGATGTTAACATGGTGGAGAGAAATCTCTTCGAGCCTGTTCTTGGGCAGTCCGTATACAACAGATGTTTCAAGCGCCTCTACTTGCTGGCGGCTCGGCTCTTCGTTGAACAGGCTCTCGATACACATAAATATATTATGATCAGCACAGATATACTCCGTCACTTCGTTCTCATTCTTGAAATAAAACTGCCGTATCAGCCCCGTGTCTAAATAAAAGATGAACTCGCAGACATCACCTACGGCGAGTATCGTCTCTCCCTTTTTGTACCTCATAGGTTCGAGGATGCTCTCCAAGACATCCAGCTCTTGCAATGTCATTGTGCTGTAGCGCCTTGCCAACTCCCTTGCAATATCGCGAGTTTGAAACCGAAATCTTGCCATAAAAACTGTTCTCTTCAGATTTAATAGTTGTAGTTTAGATTTTCTTCTATCGTATGTTTTTAATCCGTCTTACCGTCAGTCTAATTTAAGTACGGCTAAGAAAGCTTTCTGCGGAACCTCCACCGTTCCGATGCGCTTCATTCGTTTCTTGCCGCGCTTCTGCTTTTCCAACAGCTTGCGTTTCCTTGTTACGTCGCCGCCGTAACATTTTGCCGTAACGTCTTTGCGGACGCATTTTATCGTTTCCCGGGCAATGATTTTCGCCCCTATCGCCGCCTGTATGGCGATGTCAAACTGCTGTCGGGGGATGAGTTCTTTTAGCTTTTCGCACATTCTCCGCCCGAGCGCTACGGCGTTGTCGGTGTGGGTCAGAGTGGATAAAGCGTCAACCGGCTCGCCGTTGAGCAATATGTCGAGCTTCGCAAGACGTGAGGGGCGGAACCCGTCGATATGATAATCGAACGACGCATACCCCTTTGAAAGCGATTTCAAACGGTCGTAAAAATCGATTACAATCTCACCTAACGGGAGGAAGAAATGCAACTCGACACGGTTGCCCGCTATGAATTCTTGCTTTATCAGTTCCCCGCGCTTGTCGAGGCAGAGCTTCATTATCGGACCGATAAACGTCGATGTGGTGATGATTGACGCGCGTATGTAAGGCTCTTCGATATGGTCAATCATTGTCGGATCGGGCATACCGGACGGGTTGTGCATCTCCGTTGCTTCGCCCCTCTTGTCGTACACCAAATAGCTTACGTTAGGCACGGTCGTGATGACATCCATATCAAACTCCCGGTCGAGCCGTTCTTGCACTATCTCCATGTGAAGAAGCCCGAGAAAGCCGCAACGGAACCCGAAGCCAAGCGCAACGGAAGATTCGGGTTGAAAGGTTAACGAGGCGTCGTTAAGCCGGAGCTTCTCCAACGAGGAACGAAGATTTTCGTAGTCGGTAGGGTCAATCGGGTATACGCCGGCAAACACCATGGGTTTCACCTCTTGGAACCCCGCGATGGCCGTCGTGCACGGGCGCGATACGTGGGTTATCGTGTCCCCGACTTTCACTTCCGTCGCGTTCTTTATCCCGGTAATGAGATACCCCACCTCTCCTGCTCTCAGCTCGTCTTTCGGTACGAGCTTCATCTTCAGCACGCCAACCTCTACGGCATCGTATTCCATATCGGTGTTGGCGAACTTCACACGGTCGCCCTTGCGTATAGTGCCGTTCTCTATCTTAAAATACGCTATTATGCCGCGAAACGAGTTGAAGACGGAATCGAAGATCAGCGCTTCCAACGGCGCGTCCTTATCTCCTTTCGGGCAGGGTATACGGCTGACAATAGCATCGAGAACGGTGTCCACGCCTTCGCCCGTCTTGCCCGACGCACGCAGAATCTCTTCTCTCTTGCACCCCAGAAGCTCCACTATCTCGTCTTCAACCTTATCCGGCATCGCCGTCGGAACATCTATCTTGTTGATTACGGGGATTATTTCAAGGTCGTGTTCGAGCGCCATATAGAGGTTTGAAATTGTTTGCGCTTGCACCCCTTGAGTAGCGTCAACCACGAGCAACGCCCCCTCACACGCCGCTATGCTACGGCTTACCTCATACGAAAAGTCGACGTGCCCGGGGGTATCGATAAGGTTAAGCACGTATGCTTCGCCGTCCTTGTCGTACAACATCTGTATTGCATGGCTCTTAATGGTTATGCCCCGCTCACGCTCCAAATCCATATCGTCAAGCATCTGCCCTGCAGTAATCTCAATAGTGCGGGTCTTCTCGAGCAAACGATCCGCCAGTGTGGACTTCCCGTGATCGATATGAGCAATAATGCAGAAGTTCCTTATATGTTGCACGAGTACGGATTGATATTCTTATGCAAATGTAGGGATAAAAAGATAAAAACGGCTTGATAGAGTGCGAAATTATATTAAAGCCGTAGTCAGAGGGGCGGCTCAGGACAGGTCAACGGGCGGGATATTGACGTGCTCCGAATATCTTTGTGCCGACTCTGATCATATTCGCCCCCGCACGTAATGCGATGTCGTAATCGTCGCTCATCCCCCACGAACGAATACAAAAACTGTCGTCCGAAGGGAAGAAACGCGCTTTCGCCTCGGCGAAGAAGCCGTTCGCAAGGTTGAACTCGCGCTCTATTTGCGCTTTCATCTCCGTGTTCGTCGCCATCGTCATCACGCCGCACGGATGCACGTTCGGATACTCTGCGCGGTCGAAGGCGGACAAGAACGCCATACACTCCTCAGGCGTAAAGCCTGATTTGGTCGTCTCTTGTGCAATATGGAGCTCGAAGAGAACATCCACTACACGCCCCGCCCCGTGCGCACACCTTTGTATCTCGCGCACGAGGCGCACGGAGTCGACGCTTTGTATGAGGGAAACGAAAGGGATGATTTGGCGAACTTTGTTGGTTTGCAGATGACCTATGAAATGCCAGCGGATGTCTTTCGGCAGGGCATCATATTTGCCCAGAAGCTCCTTTACATAACTTTCGCCGAACGCTCTTTGCCCCGCGCGGTACGCCTCCATTATGCTCTCCGCGGAATGAAACTTGCTTACCGCCACCAATGCCGCACCCTCAGGCAACGAGCGATATATCTCCTTTATGTTCTCCCCGACTGTCAACGCCGCTTTTTTCTTCAGAGTTTTCTCGTATGTTCGAACACGTCCATAACAGCGGTTTCGGCAAGTGATGCGATGACGTAATCAATCATCGTCTTGCCCATAATCTCGTTAATATACTCCACCGCCTTACCCAACGAATTGGCTTCGACGAGATAATAAACGGTTTGCTTTTTTTCTTTCTCCGTCTTTTCGTCTAAGGTGATGAACTGTAATTTGGCTTTATACCAACGGTCGTCGTGCTCTGCGTCGGAGAAGAAAACCTCTTTATAAGTTGCCTCGACAATATTTGTAATCTTAAACTCGCCGCTCACGTATGCAGACACCTCGTTGGTTATTTGAGCTTCCGCCTCGGCGAAAGACATTGCATCCACCACGTACAGCTCGCTCGTCGTGCGGAGCAAACCGTTATCCATCATCTTGTCGTACTTCACTTTCGTCTCGTACCAAGTTGCCGTTCTGTCTCTCATTCGTCTTTCCGTTTGTTTGTCTATATGCGCCGCAAAAGTATGATAAATATTTCTTTTGAAGATGTACTTGCCTGTAAATCGGACGCTCATACGCACTTTACGCTCTTCTGTCGAGCGCAAGGACATCAAAGAAAAGTCCCTTTTTGCCGCTTGTCGAAAGGTGCATTTGAATTACTTTTGCAGTATGTGTAGCGGTCGGAAAGGTCATATTTGCCGTGTCGTCGGGGCGGTGTTTCCCGTTGTCTTGTTGGTGTTCTTTTGTGCGTCGTGCGGCACTTCGGGGCGGGGCAACCGGGCGGATATGCTCAACGACGAAGCATATCGCAACCATTATATCTCCCTCGAGACGACAAGTCGTTACGCCCGCGAGGCGTTGTCAGCAAGCGGAAGCTACGAAGCGGGACGTATGGAGGCGCTCAATCATTTGGTGTTTACAGAGCTGATGAAGATGGATTACTCCGCCGCCGAAACGCGCCTGAAGCAGATCCTCAACACTACCGACAACCAAATCGAGCTTCTTGTGGCGAACGTTCAGATGATGCGCCTGTGTCAGCGGATGTCAAGGAATAAAGAGTTTTACGTTTATCTCCGGGCGGCTGAAAAGAATGCCGGGCGCATCCGCGAAAGCCGCTCCGAGCTCACCGCGCGACAAGTCCGCCGCCTCGTCTACGCTGAAACGGAGATGAATATCGTCCGCTCGGCATACCTTTATTACATAGGTCAGATGGATGAGTTCCGGCGTGTGCTCGGTTCTGTGGATATGTCGGGCGTGGCGGCGAACGATACGGCACAAGTGCTTAACTTGCTTTACAACATCGGCGACGGCGGGTTTTACGTGCTCGGGAGCGGGGAAGAGAGGAGCGAAAAGGAGTTTGCGGCGTTGACCCGTTGTTATCTCAAAGCTCTTCGCGCCGGACAAATTTATTGGCAAGCGAATGCGTTACAGGCGATGAGCGAACACCTTATCGACAGTGTTTCGGCACGCCGGCTGACCGCCAAGAACGCTCTTTATGTACGCATAATCAACGATAAAGATGTGCCGGACAGCTTGTTGGCGTTGACATTAGCCCGCCGCTCGCTACGTCTGTTCCGCACTTACGGCGACACGTACCAAACGGCGGGCGCTATGCGAACAGTCGCCGATTGTCTGTTTGCATTAGGTCGCTACGACGAAGCGATAACCTCATTAGAGCGCTCTCTATCGTTCAGCCGCCGTGTGGAGCAATCTCCCGCGCTCGCTTCGAGTATCTACGAGCGTTTGTCAATCTGTTATTCGGCTCTCGACAACAAACCCGTATCCGACTATTACCGCAACTTATACTTAGACACACAGGAGAACACGCGGCAAGACAGGGAACTTGACGTGCGCGCCGAACAGCTGAACAAGATGTCGAAACAGCTCAATCTCATCCTCTTGATATTGCTCGCCGCGGTTGTAATCCTTATTGCGACGCTCTACATATCTATGAAGAAGCGCAAAGAGGACGACGGAAAGGCGATATTGCAACAATTGTTCGCCCCGCTAAGACTATGGCGCGAACGGGAGCAAAGTGCGGCGGAGGAGGCGGCACGACGGCGCGAAGACATTGCCGAACGCAGCCGCGTGGCGGCGTTGACAAGAGAGCACAACCTGCAAGTCAACATCGAGCAACGGGCGAAAGTGTCGCTCTTTTCCGGCATCACCCCGCTTATCAGCCGTATGATAACAGAGATTAACCTGCTGAAAACGAGAGATTACAGCGCCGGAGAAAGAGAGCGGCGAAGAGCATATATTGCCGAATTGAACGACAAGATCGTTGAATACAACGACGTGCTTACTCGTTGGATACAGCTCCGGAAGGGCGAATTGAGCCTCAGAATAGAGAGTTTCCCCCTGCAACAACTATTTGACATGCTCTCTAAAAGCGCGCCGACGTTCGATATGCAGGGCGTTCGTCTGACGGTGAAGCCGACCGCGGCGGTAGTAAAAGCCGACCGCGCATTGACCTTGTTTATGCTCAACACCATCGCAGATAACGCGCGAAAGGCGACTCCGAACGGCGGCGAGGTGGTTGTCTCTGCCGAAGAGACGGAGCATTATGTAGAGCTCTCGGTTGCCGATACGGGCAGAGGGATGAACGAGAAAGAAATGCAACGATTGTTCGGCAAATGTGTTCCCGAACTGCCCGAAGCCATCTCCGGCACAACCGGAGGGAAAAGCGGACAAGTTATAGAGCACGGTTTCGGACTGATGAACTGCAAGGGAATAATAGAGAAATATAAAAAGACGAGCCGCCTCTTCTCTGTTTGTCAGCTTGGTGCTCAGAGCCGCCGCGGCATTGGAACGACCGTTTGGTTCCGCCTGCCGCGGGGTATTATCCGCCGGCTTGTTGTCCTTACCCTGTTTGTAACGGGTCTGTTGCCGATCCAGGCGACAGATACGCGGGCTTTGGAACGCGGTCGGAACTTTGCCGACAGTACATATTTCTGCAATCTTCAAGGGCGATATTCCGACGCATTATCTTTTGCGAAAGCCGCCTTGAGCGAACTGAACAACTATTATAAATCGGTGTATCCGGAGAGTGGAGATACGCTGGTGTTCTCCGGCGGCGGGAAGCCGGCGGAGTTGGACTGGACCGACGACACCCTGGCAATAGATTTCGGAGTGGTGCTCGACATACGTAACGAGGCGGCTGTCGCCGCGCTTGCGCTTCACGATTGGGACGCTTACAGCTACAACAATAAGGTGTATACCCGATTGTTTAAGGAGCTCAGTAGAGACAAAACATTGTCCGATTACGTTACGCGAATGCAGAGTGCGGGCGAGACGAAGAACGTTGCAATTATTCTTCTGATACTTCTCTTGGCGGGCATTATCGCGGTTTATTATTTCTTATATTACCGCCGTGAGCGCCTCCGGCGCACGGTAACGGAGCGCGCGGGCGAGATTAACGCCGCGTTGCTCGATGCGTCCGACCCCGCCGGGATGCTTGAAAAGATACGTGCGATAGGGGCAAAAAGAAAACAACAGCCCGGTTTCACGCACGACGACCGGCACATTCTCGGGCGTTTGGACAACATCACGGAGCAGATAACGCATACTCTCGAACGGGCGGAAAGCGAACGAAGGCGCGGCGGGGAGGATATGCTCAGGGCTCTCGACACGCTACATATTGCGGAGTACGAGAGCGAGTGTCTTCACGTCGGAAATAACGTCTTGGACAATTGCTTGTCGGCATTGAAGCACGAAACGATGTATTATCCGTCGAGGATTAGCAGTCTTTTATCCGCTGCGGATCCGGATGCCGGCAAGCTTGAAGAGGTGGCGCGATATTATGAAGCTCTGTTCACGCTCCTCGTCCGTCAAGCTCAAAACGAGGTAAAGAAACCGCTGCGCCCCGACAAACGTCTGATGGAGTATCTGAAAACATTACTTTTGGCACTCTTCGACTGCGCCCGCCCGAGAGTTACGACATCGGAAACGGCAGACGGCGAATACGACCTGATCACGCTTGATTACCCCGACGTGGCGCTTGTCCGTAGTCAGGCGGCGGCGCTGTTTATGCCCCTGACGGAGAACAAGAAGTGCCTTATCGCGCGCCAAATAGTTCGCGAAGCGGGCGAGAGTACGGGCAAAAGGGGTTGCGGGATATATGCAACCGCATTGCACGAGGGCGGCGTGCGCATTGTCGTAACGCTGGCCAAGAGGATTAAATTCGCGGAATTGATAAAAGAATAAGAAAATGTATGGATAAGTTCAAAGTGATTGTCGTAGAGGATGTTCCCCTCGAAATGAAAGGGACACTCGGCATATTGTCCTCCGACATACCTGAGGCGCAAGTTATCGGCACTGCACAGGACGAGACGGAGTATTGGGAGCTTATGCGCGGCGAGAAGCCGGACTTGGTGTTGCTCGACCTCGGTTTGGGCGGCTCGACAACTATCGGCGTAGAGATTTGCCGGCGTACTAAGGAGAAGCATCCGGACATAAAAGTACTCATCTTTACAGGGGAGATACTCAACGAGAGGCTATGGGTTGACGCGCTTGACGCCGTTTGTGACGGGATTATACTTAAGTGCGGGGAGATGTTGACCCGTGCCGACGTGGTTGCGGTAATGGCGGGCCGCCGCCCTGTGTTCAACACGCCGATAATGCGCCGGGTTGTGGAGCGTTTCGCCGAAACGGTATCCAGGGAGGCGAAAACCGGCGAAGCGATAGTCGATTACGAGATAGATGAATACGACGAACGTCTGCTCCGCCACCTCGCATTAGGTTATACGAAAGAGCAAATCACCGCGTTACGCGGCATGCCGTTCGGAGTAAAGAGTTTGGAGAAACGTCAGAACGATCTCGTAGGGAAGTTGTTTGGGGCGAACAAGAGCGGGGTAAACGCCACGCGCCTTGTGGTTAAAGCGATTGAGTTAGGTATTCTCGATGTTGACAACCTGGCGCAGGATGAAGAATAAATCACGCCTTTTTGTGATGTCCGTTGCAATGTTGTGCGCAGCGGAGGTGTTGGTCGTGGTCGGCTCGTGGTTATTGGCGGCGTTGTTTCCCGGCAGGAGCATTCGCTCGTTACTCGACAGCGCGGGGCTCCGTTGGTTACTCGGCACTTATCGGGAGAACGTCTCGGGCGACATACCCTTTTATATCTTCCTCGCCGCGTTCTCGGTCGGTATGTTTGTTTGCAGCGGGTTGGGGGGAATGATAAACCGTCTTTTAAGAAAACGCAAACAGACATCCGCCTCTCCGGCGGCATATTACGAACGACGCGCCGTCGGCGTTTTCGTTTCGATGATAGTGCTGTCCGTAGCTTTATGCGCCCTTTTCGCTCTCTGGCCCCACTCGCTTTTGCTTGACATTAACGGCACAATCTTTTCCCCGCTTTATTTGCGTGCGGCATCGATAATCATAGTTGTTGCGGTCTCCATATCCGGTTGCGCCGCCGAAATACTGTGTAATCGAACTGACCCGATGCGGAGCATAGCGCACGCGCTGACTGCCGGGATGCGGGTCGTTGTCCCCTTTCTTCTCCTCTATTATCTGATTGCCGGGCTTGTCCGGAGCGTCTTATACGCAGTTTCGTTTTGAGTTTTGTTTGCCCCGTCATTACGTAAAAGATGTAAATAAAATATTGTTTCTTTTGCACATTACCCGCATTTACGCTAATTTTGCGCCCGTGTTTTGACACGGCTGATATCGTTAGTATTGCATTACATCAGAGAATAAATAATATAAGGAAACATAATGGCTAAGAAGAAAGTAAAACCCGCAGAAGCGACGAGCGCGGAGAGCGTGGGGAAGGCGGAAGCGTTCTTGGGCAAGAACAAAAAGGCAATTCTGGTTGCCGCGGGCATAATCATACTCATCATTATCGGGTGGTTTTTGTACAATACGTACGTAGCTGCGCCTCGCCAAACAAAGGCAAGCACCGAGCTTGCGATAGCGCAGGAGCTTTTCCAAAACGAAGATTTTGAGAAAGCGGCGGAGGGCTTTCAGAAAATTATAACCGATTATAGCGGCACGAAGGCGGCGAATCTTGCCAACCTTTACGTCGGCTTGTGTTACGCCAATACCGGGAAATGGGCGGACGCGGCGAAGTATCTTGAGAAGTATTCTCCGGCAAACGACGCGATGATTAGCCCTGCTGCGATGGCGGCTCTGGCTAATGCGTACGCCAACACAAACAACGTCGAAAAGGCGATAACAAGTTTTAAGAAAGCCGCTCAAATGGCGGACAAGCAAGCGATAGACGGAGTGAACTACAGCCTGAGCCCCACGTTCCTCATCCAAGCGGCGATGCTTTTGGAGAGCGAGAACAAGACCGACGAGGCGCTCGCTATCTACAAAGAGGTTAAGGCAAAGTATATCAATGCCGCGCAAGTGCAGTCGAAAGAAATCGACAAATACATTCAAAGATTAGAAGAGAAATAATCTCGTCGAGCGGCAACTCGTCGGCGAAATAACGATACTTGCATATGTTTTCTTTGCGTTCCCCCGTAAAGAAAGCACTACTTTTGCAGAGAAGTTAATAGGAATTGTCGGAATGCTGTTAGAAGACAAATTGGAACGTTCTCTTGCGACGTTCGGGAAGTATCTTGAGATAATGGGTAAGGCGTTCGCGTTGCCCGACAAGTTGCGTATGTCGGCACGCCAATATGTAAAAGAGATGGTTTCTCTCGGCATCGACTCTATCGGGATAGTGCTTCTTATATCGTTTTTCATAGGGGCGGTGATTTGCATACAGATGAAATTGAATATTCAAAGTCCGTGGATGCCCCGTTGGGTAACGGGTTATACGACGCGCGAGATAATGCTTTTGGAGTTCTCTTCGAGCATTATGTGTCTTATTCTTGCGGGGAAAGTAGGGTCGAATATCGCTTCTGAGATTGGGACGATGCGCGTTACACAGCAGATTGATGCTTTGGACATAATGGGTGTAAACTCGGCAAACTATCTCATACTACCCAAGATTATGGGGCTTGTTACAATAATGCCATGTCTTGTTATATTCAGCTCAATATTCGGCATTCTTGGCGCATACGGCACGGCATATGTAGGTCATATTCTTCTTCCCGCCGACCTCACGGCGGGTCTCCAGCACGCTTTCAACCAATGGTTCGTATGGGCAAGCATTATTAAAAGTTTGTTTTTCGCATTCATTATCGCCAGCGTATCTTCGTTCTTCGGCTACACCGTCGAGGGCGGGAGCGTAGAGGTAGGGCGTGCAAGCACGACGTCGGTCGTAACGAGTAGCGTGTTGATACTCTTCTCCGACGTGTTTCTTACGCAACTGTTGTCTTGAAGACGCACGTGTAAATATAAAGTATCCGGAGGCGTGATAGAGGTAAAGCATCTTTATAAATCCTTTGAAGACAAGGAGGTGTTGCAGGACATCAACGAGGTGTTCGACGAGGGAAAGACGAACTTGATTATCGGACAGAGCGGCTCGGGAAAGACAGTTCTAATGAAGAATATTGTCGGGTTGTTGACCCCGACAAGCGGGGAGATACTCTACGACGGGCGCGATTTCGTGGCGATGTCGCGCAGTGAACAGATTGCTATGCGTCGGGAGATGGGGATGACTTTCCAATCCTCTGCATTATTTGACTCCCTGACAGTGCTTGAGAATGTTATGTTTCCGCTCGATATGTTCTCCTCTTTGGGCAGACGCGAACGAATCGAGCGGGCTATGGAATGCCTCGAACGGGTAGAGCTTAAGGGAGCTCACGCCAAGTATCCGGGCGAAATATCTGGCGGCATGCAGAAGCGCGTGGCGATTGCAAGAGCAATTGTACTTAATCCGAAGTACCTCTTCTGCGACGAGCCGAACTCGGGCTTGGATCCGAAGACATCGCTTGTCATCGACCGGCTTCTCTCGGGCATTACAAAGGAATACAACATGACAACCATCATCAATACTCACGACATGAACTCGGTGATGGGCATAGGCGAGAAGATTCTGTTCATCTATGAGGGCAGAAAAGAATGGGAAGGGACGAAAGAGGAAGTAATGAGCGCAACGAACGAACGACTTAACGAGCTCGTCTTTGCTTCCGATTTATTTAAGAATGTAAAGAAAGCTCGCACAAGCGGGGCATAGACCTGATATGTTTTATTCCCCCGACACGAATATAATGTAAATTGAAGTCAGAGTGATGAGCAATATTAAATGTGAACCGGCGAGGGAGATGTGTTTACGTTTTGCTTTGTTCGGGAGCACGGGTCAAGAGGTGAAAGAGGGCGCGGTGAGTACGATGCTGTCGGCGTTACACAGGAGAGGTGCGGAGACTTTGATCGACCGTCCCTTTGCCGAGCGTCTTGTCCGGGCGCATATCCCGACGGGCGAAGCGAAATTATTCTCGGGCGACGACTTTACCGCCGACTTTGCCGTATCTATCGGCGGCGACGGCACGTTCCTGCATACAGCCTCGCGAATAGTGAGAAAG
>JAJPZE010000089.1 GCA_021204565.1 Prevotella sp.
ATTTATATACCGGGACGGGGACGATTGCTTGTTTCGTCGCCGGCTCGGCGGGGCGTGTCGTCGGCATAGAGTACGTTTCGGAGGCGATTGAAGATGCGCGCGGGAACGCCCGGATCAACGGTATCGGCAATACGGAGTTCGTTTCCGGGGATATGAAAGACATCCTCACCGACGATTTCATCCGCGCTCACGGCACGCCCGACGTAATCATTACCGACCCGCCGCGTGCGGGCATGCACCCCGGCGTCGTAGCCGTCATTCTCCGCGCGGCGCCCCCGCGCATCGTGTACGTTAGCTGCAACCCCGCCACGCAGGCACGCGACTTGCAACTCCTTGGCGGGGCGTACGACGTGAAAGCCGTGCAACCGGTCGATATGTTCCCGCAGACGCCGCACGTCGAAAATGTTGTTTTGCTCACGAAAAGATAAAGCTATGACGAACAAAATCCTCCTCATATACACCGGCGGAACCATTGGCATGGGCGCCAATCCCGTAACGGGCGCGCTCGAGCCGCTCGACTTTAACCACTTGCTCGGTCAGCTCCCGGAATACAAATACATAAAAGCCGACGTCGATATATACAGCTTCGGCGCGATTGATTCGAGCAACATGACGCCCAACCGGTGGGCTCAATTGGTCCGGATTATAAGCCGGAACTACGCCAAATACGACGGCTTCGTCGTCTTGCACGGCACCGACACGATGGCTTACACCGCTTCGGCCCTGTCGTTTATGTTGGAGAACCTGACCAAGCCCGTCGTTCTGACCGGCTCGCAGCTCCCTATCGGCATGCTCCGCACCGACGGCAAGGAGAACCTCATCACCGGCATTGAGATAGCGTCGATGCAGGACGGGCAGGGCAGGGCGATAGTGCCCGAAGTGTGTATATATTTCTCCGGCAGGCTCTTGCGCGGGAACAGGAGCACGAAGAAGAACGCCGACGGTTTCCAAGCGTTCGACTCCGACAACTTCCCTCATCTGTGCGAGGCCGGCGTAACGTTTCGTTTCAACACCCGCGAGATACTCTCGCCCGACTTCTCCCGTCCGATGGTGCCCCATGTGGCGGTTAATTCGAACGTGATGGTTATCAGCCTCTTCCCCGGCATAGAGGAGGGTCTGATGCGCCACGTGTTTGCTTCGTCCGCCCTCAAAGGCGTGGTTTTGCGGAGCTACGGCAGCGGCAACGCGCCGCAATTCCCTTGGATGACCGCGCTCTTTCGTGAGGCGACGGCTCGCGGGATAACCGTTGTGAACGTTACTCAGTGCGACACGGGGCGCGTCGAAATGGAGCGCTACTCCGCCGGGAACCATTTAAAGGACGCCGGAGTGATTAGCGGATACGACGGGACGGTAGAGGCGACGGTAACCAAATTGATGTATCTCCTCGCCCGATACCCCGACACGAAGGCGGTCAGGACGATGATGAGCCGCTCCCTTGCGGGCGAGATAACGCTCTGATTAACATAAGTTTATGGCGAAAGACAAGATAATGTACGTCTGCGAAAACTGCGGGCAGGAGTCGGCTAAATGGTTGGGCAAATGCCCTTCGTGCCGTCAATGGAATACGTTTCGGGAGATACGTGTTGCGCCGGAGCCGGCACGCTCCGACGCCGCACAATCCGCCGCCCGGAGCGTCCGGAACCGGTATGCGTCCGGCGCGCCCGATAACGCAAAGGACCGCCCCATACCCCTTTGCAGGGTCTCTTCGCGAGACGACCCGCGCATCGATACCGGCGATGCGGAGCTCAACAGAGTGCTGGGCGGGGGGCTCGTGCCGGGAAGTATCGTACTGCTCGGAGGGGAGCCGGGCATCGGGAAAAGCACGCTTTCGCTTCAAACGGCGTTGCGTCTGACCGGGCGTAAGATCCTCTACGTGAGCGGCGAGGAGAGCGCTCACCAGATTAAGATGCGGGCGGACAGACTGGCGGAAGACGGGGGCGAAGGCGGCGGAAAGGGCATAGGCGAGCACCTCATTATTCTTTGCGACACGTCGCTTGAGAATATCTTTGCCCGCATCGAAGATGTCGCTCCCGACTTGCTTGTCATAGACTCAATACAGACAATATCCACGTCGGAAGCGGACAGCTCGGCGGGAAGCATAACGCAAGTGAGGGAGTGCGCCGCCGCGTTACTTCGGTTCGCCAAGAGCTCCGGCACGCCTGTCATACTCATCGGACACATCAACAAGGACGGCAACATCTCCGGTCCGAAGATATTGGAGCATATCGTAGACACGGTCATACAGTTCGAGGGCGACCGCCATTACATGTATCGTATCTTGCGCAGCATAAAGAACCGCTTCGGCTCAACGTCGGAATTGGGCATCTACGAGATGGGTCAGAGGGGGCTCCGGCAGGTGTCGAACCCGTCGGAACTGTTGCTCACGCAAGACCGCGACGGACTTTCCGGCGTGGCTATCAGCGCCTCAATAGAGGGCATACGTCCGTTTTTGGTCGAGACGCAGGCACTTGTCTCGACCGCCGCATACGGCACGCCGCAACGCTCCGCCACGGGTTTCGACTCTCGAAGGCTAAACATGCTCCTCGCCGTACTTGAGAAGCGGGTCGGCTTCAAGCTCGCCCAGAAAGACGTGTTCCTCAACATTGCCGGCGGCTTACGTGTTACCGACCCCGCCATGGACTTGGGTATAATAGCGGCTGTGCTGTCGAGCAACGTCGACGTACCTGTCGGCGCGCAGTGGTGTATGGCGGGCGAAGTGGGGCTCAGCGGCGAGGTGCGGCCCGTCAGCCGCATAGAGCAACGGGTGGCGGAAGCGGCGAAACTCGGCTTTACCGACATCGTTCTCCCGAAGTATAACCTGGCGGGGCTCGACCGGAAAAAGTATCCGATAACGCTCCGCCCCGTCGGAAAGGTGGAGGATGCGCTGCGCTTGTTGCTCGGATAAGCCGGGGCGGCGGCGGCTCCGTATAATACAAAAAACTATTAAATAATGGCGTTCTTTACCCGGCAA
>JAJPZE010000062.1 GCA_021204565.1 Prevotella sp.
ATGCAAATGAGTGTATCCCGGCAAAGAACGTGCGCTCGAAATCGGTAGTCGGAGCGTCGTAAGGGGCGGACAAGAACGCGAATAAATTCTTAAACATACGGCTTGCCGCGCCGCTGGCGGGGACGAACTTAACCACCGTTCGCCCGCCCTCTTCGACGTACTTGCGCCATTCGCCAATGTATTTGTTGCGCTCTTCCGGGTTAGTTACGATAATGCCGTTGCCCTGTTCGGCAGCGCCTTTAAGACGCAAATAAGGGAACCCGCCGGCAATTTGCCGGAGCTGGGCGCTTACCTGTTGCTCGGTTATGCCCAAGCTCTCGATTTGTTTCAGGTCTTGTTTTTGGAGCATAGATGTATATGTTTTAATTGTTTGTTAGTCGGTAACGATGTTTCGCATAGATAATTTGCGGGGTTGCGCCGGTGCCGTTCAGGCGAGCGCGATATCGTCGATCAGCCGGAGCTCTTCGTCGGTGAACGGCGCGGCACCGACGGCTTTGATGTTCTCCAAGAGTTGCTCTTTGCCGCTCGCTCCGACAAGCACCGACGTTACGACTTCCCTGTTCATCAGCCACGCGAGCGACATTTGCGCAAGCGTTTCGCCCCGCTGACGGGCAAGGTCGTCTAACTTATGAAGCTTCGCAAGCATATGCGGCGTTAGCGTATTGCTCTTAAGATACCGCTCTTGAGCCATACGGCTGTCCGCCGGGATGCCGTTTAAGTACCTGCCCGAGAGCAGTCCCTGCGCCAAGGGAGAGAAGGTTATGAACCCCTTGCGCTTGCTTGCGAGCACGTCGGTTATGCCTTTTTGTTCCGGTTCGCGGTCGAAGATGTTCATCCGCCCCTGATAAATGAGCAGCGGCGCGCCGTGCTCTTGCAGGTATTCAATCCCTATCCGGAGCGCGTCTGCGGGCCAGTTGCTGACGCCTATATATAACGCCTTGCCCGAACGGACAATATCTACGAGCGTTTGCAACGTCTCTTCGAGCGGCGTATGAGGGTCGAAGCGATGACAATAAAACAGGTCGACATAATCGAGACGCATACGCCTCAGGCTTTGGTCGAGCGAGGCTATGAGATGCTTTCGGCTTGCATAAGTGCCGTAAGGACCCCGCCACATATCGAACGCCGCCTTAGTGCTTATGAACAGTTCGTCGCGGTAACGGCCTAATTCTTCGTATAAGAGACGCCCCAGGAACGTCTCCGCCGCGCCGGGCGAGGGTCCGTAGTTGTCGGCAAGATCGAAGTGCGTGATGCCGTTGTCAAAGGCTGCAAGGGCGATGGAGCGGGACTTTGAGTACGCGGTAGCGTCGCCGAAGTTGTGCCAAAAACCGAGCGACAGGCGCGGTAACATCACTCCGCTCGCCCCCGAACGTGCGTACGTCATCCGTTCGTAACGCTGTTCGGCCGCTTTATAATCATCTATTTCGAACTCCATAATATGATTTTAACAAAAGTGCCGGCGGAGAGAAAGAAAGGAATAACGTAAACTCCCCGCCGGCATAAACACGCATATTTTAGCTCATTCAACTCGTAAATTATAACGCCTCAACCGCGTTCGAGGCGGCAATCACAGCCCCTGACGCCACGGCGCGAACATAAGTTGCGTCGGTCTCGAAGGCAAATTCCGCCGAGAGCGGAGACGTGCAATCGGAGAGTATAACCAACTTCCGCACAACTTGCGGAGCGTATTCCGTCAGGTCGCGCAATGTCTCCCTAACGCATATATCCGCACATTCGCCGGCGAGGAAGATGCGGTCGAAGCCGTCTAAAGCCGCTATCAAATCGGTGTTGAGCTTGGTTTCGGGGAACAAATCGCTATCCGCTTCGGCTTTCAAAGCCGAGAAATGCTCGGCGAAGATACAGTCTCCCTTGTGGATTATACTTACCTCGCCCCCCGCCGCGGCATAGGCCGTAAGCGCTTGTTTCAGCTCTTTATGGATGTCATACCCCGCCGTGTTCATTATGCAATGCGGCTTCCAGACGGTGTGTTTCTTGCCCCGCGCTTCGAGCCGGCGCAGGTAATCGAGACACATATCCGGGTTTAACGCCGCTCTCCACGTACCTTTCCCGGCGTCTTCGCTGCTGATAACCGTGAACGGAGCGGGGTTTTCGCCCGCCTTGTTCGTCCAAAACGCCGGGTGCGCAATATGCATCACGCGGTGCGAATCCATCGTT
The DNA here is from genome assembly GCA_021204565.1 of Prevotella sp. GTDB lineage: Bacteria > Bacteroidota > Bacteroidia > Bacteroidales > Bacteroidaceae > Prevotella. The sequence continues at coordinate 2,176 of JAJPZE010000062.1, forward strand.
ACGAATATCCGATTGAGGCGTTCGTGCGATACGAAACGGCTCAAACGCTCCATGTCTTTCTCCGCTCCGGCGACGTATAATGCGCCGTCGGGGGTGGTGAAATCGCATTGCGGGTCGATGATGAGTATCGCTTGCGTCGTCATAAAGAGGCTTGCAGGTTGCGCTTTACGTTAGGTTCAGAACTCCAATACGAGCACTTGTTTCGGGCTTAAACGGATGTCTTGGCTGACGTTAACCGTCGTGCCGGTCGGTATGTCCGTTGCTGTTGCCGCCCCGCCAATCACTTCCTGATAACGTTCGACACCCATCACGGCGGGCTTGTTCCGACCGTTGATAATCGTCATTACCGTCTTCCCGTCGTACTGGCGCGCGACAACGTAAATGCCCTTATAAGGGATAAACTGCTTTTGCGTCCCCTTTATGACGCAGTCGGATGTCTGCCGCCAATGCAAGAGACGGCACATCCAGTTGAACATATCGTTCTCTTTTTCCGTGCGCCCTTCCGGGGTGAAGGCGTTCCGTTCGTCGCCCGGGAAGCCGCCCGGGAAGTCCTTACGCACGTTGCCGTCGGTTATTTCTTTCGTCCCGTTCATAAGAACTTCCGTGCCGTAATATAGTTGCGGCGTGCGGTTCATTGTCAGGAGCAGAGCAAGCGCCTGCTTAAGCACGTCGACGTCCTGACCGTTGGCAAGGAAGCGGTCGGTGTCGTGGTTTTCGATGAACGCCATCACACTCGACGGGTTGGGATACAGATAGTCGTAGACGAGGCTGTTGTAGATACGGATGTACCCC
>JAJPZE010000167.1 GCA_021204565.1 Prevotella sp.
ATACATTAATTTATGAACATCAAACCATTAGCCGACCGCGTGATTATCAAAGCGGCGGCGGCAGAAGAAAAGATTGGCGGCATCATTATCCCCGATACCGCGAAAGAGAAACCTTTGAAAGGCGAAGTGATTGCCGTAGGCGGCGGCAGTAAGGATGAGGAGATGGTTCTCAAAGAGGGCGACAAAGTGCTCTACGGAAAATATGCCGGCACCGAGATCGAGCTCGACGGAGAGAAATTCCTAATTATGCGCCAGAGCGACGTGCTCGCCGTACTCGGCTAACCAATCAAATGAAACGACAATTCAGGAAACATTTTCAACACAATTATGGCTAAGGAAATTAAATACAATGTTGACGCGCGCGACCTGCTGAAGAAAGGTGTCGACCAGCTTGCCGACGCGGTAAAGGTTACGCTCGGTCCCAAAGGGCGTAACGTCGTTTTAGAGAAGAAATTCGGTGCCCCGCAAATTTCCAAGGACGGCGTAACCGTCGCAAAGGAAATCGAACTTGAGGACAAATTCGAGAATACCGGTGCGCAACTGGTTAAGAGCGTGGCGTCAAAGACCGGCGACGACGCGGGCGACGGCACCACGACAGCCACCATTCTGACCCAGGCGATAGTGAATGAAGGGCTGCGTAACGTTACCTCAGGCGCGAACCCGATGGATCTCAAGCGCGGTATCGACAAGGCTGTCAGCGCCGTGGTTGACTATATCAAGTCGAAAGCGGAAGTTGTAGGCGACAACTACGACAAGATTGAACAAGTGGCGACAGTCAGTGCGAACAACGACCCGGAGATAGGCAAACTGCTTGCCGACGCTATGCGCAAAGTGTCGAAAGACGGCGTGATAACCATCGAAGAGAGCAAGAGCCGCGAGACGTATATCGGCGTCGTTGAGGGCATGCAGTTCGATCGCGGATACCTCTCGGGCTACTTCGTAACCGACACGGACAAGATGGAGTGCGTCATGGAGCACCCGTTGGTTCTCCTCTACGACAAGAAGATAAGCAACATTAAAGACTTCCTCAACATCCTTCAGTCTGCCGCAGAGACCGGCAGAGCACTGCTCGTGATTGCCGAGGATGTCGACTCCGAGGCGCTCACGACGCTTGTTGTCAACCGTTTGCGCGGCGGATTGAAGATATGCGCCGTTAAGGCGCCGGGCTTCGGCGACCGCCGTAAAGCGATGTTGGAGGATATCGCAGTGCTGACCGGAGGTATGGTCATAAGCGAGGAAACCGGCATGAAGCTCGACCAGGCAACTGTTGACATGCTCGGCAGCGCAGAGAAAATCGTGGTCAGCAAAGACAATACAACCATCGTCAATGGTGCCGGCGGAAAAGACCAAATCCAAGCCCGCGTAGCGCAAATAAAGAACGAGATAGCTAACACGACCTCGTCTTACGACAAGGAGAAGTTGCAGGAACGCCTTGCAAAACTCTCCGGCGGCGTTGCCGTATTGTATGTCGGCGCAAACTCCGAAGTGGAGATGAAGGAGAAGAAAGACCGGGTTGACGACGCTCTCTGCGCCACTCGTGCGGCAATCGAAGAGGGGGTTGTTGCCGGCGGAGGGACGACCTACGTCCGCGCACAAGCCGTTCTTGCCGGCGTGAAGACTGACAATCAGGACGAGCTGACCGGCGTGAAGATAGTTGAAAGAGCTATTGAAGAGCCGCTCCGCCAGATAGTTGTCAACGCCGGGCAAGAGGGTGCCGTCGTCGTGCAAAAGGTCCGCGAGGGCGAGGGCGACTTCGGATATAACGCCCGCACCAACACCTATGAAGACCTCCGCGCGGCGGGTATAGTCGACCCGGCAAAAGTTGCACGTGTCGCTCTTGAAAACGCCGCATCCATCGCCGGTATGTTCCTCACCACGGAATGCATCGTCGTAGATAAACCCGAGCCGGCTCCCGCCGCTCCAATGGGCAACCCGGGCATGGGCGGAATGATGTAATGAGGGTAAAGTAATTGCATTCTCATATTTGTTTTGAGTGCGGGACAGCTTCTCGGAGTTGCCCCGCACTTATTTTATGCGAGCGTGCAAATCGATTTACGAACGCGGGCGGACGGGACTCGTCTCCCGTCTTGCGGGCTTAAAACAACCGCGCGGGCAGTTGTGTCAGATCTGTAATAATTATGTCCGGCACCGACTCGTCAACGACATCTCCGCCCCAACCTTCGCCTTTCAGCCACGCCGTGCGGCAACCAATCGTATGCGCGGGAACTATATCTTTCGAAAACGAATCACCGACCGCCAACACCTGCCCGGGCGGCAAGCGCAACGCCTCCACACCCATGCGATAGATTGCCGGGTCGGGCTTGCGAACACCCACGACAGCCGATTCGACAACGTCGGCAAATAACTCCGCCAGCCCGAAATCAGCCAGCACGGTCCGGATGTTGCCGTAAAAATTGGATACCAAAACCAATTTATATCGCCGCCTTATAAGCTCTTCAAGCACGGGGCGGGTAGTTTGCAACACATCGAACACATACCGGTAGCTGTTCTCCGCTATACGTTGCCGATATGCGTGCAATTGCCGTTCGCCCGCCGCCGGCATATGATGTTCCGATAAATAATCCGTCTGGAGACCGACCTTAATGCACAGCATGTCATAAAAATTATGATGCGGCTTGATATAAGAGTGTGTCGCCAGGCTTCGCTCGCCGTAAACATATGCCGCGCGGAAGCTGTCCTTGTCAACCGGCACTTGCGCCGCCTTGTACTCTCCCCACAAGACCTCAGCCCAATGGCGGCCGTTGGTGTCAATCGTGCCCCCGTAGTCGAATATCACGCCTTTTATGCCGTCCATCGCAAAGACAATATTTATTTATCCGGCGCTTTCCCGTTACCCATCTTCATCAACAACACGCCGACGGCAATCCATATCAGTTCGCGTACGCGGGTAATCAGCCCCATATACACGCCGAACGCGCCCGAAAGGGACACTCCGCCCATGGC
>JAJPZE010000143.1 GCA_021204565.1 Prevotella sp.
GTATATAGTTGCAGACCCGTAAGAACACGGGGTTTGACCCCCTGAAAGTACGGGGTTTGACCCTATGAAACCCCGTGTAATGAGGGGTCAATAACTAAGTAATGAGAGGGTCATTACTTAGTTATTGCATGATTTGAACTATGTTCGTATCTGTTTTGATATGTGGAGATGCCAAACAAGACCTAAATTCTTGCGCTTTTTCAACGGAAAAATCGTTGCACACCACCCCGAGTATTCACAATTAAAGGAATATTTAACGCGGGGATTTTATATGTATGCACAATCCGCCATACCCCGTTTCCCGATAATTGTATGCGGCGTATAAGCGGTTATTCCGCTTGTGCGCACGATATGTGCGGGAAGAGACAGCGGACGGCGTTGGCAGTGGTTATCCGGTCGACGGTTGCCGTGTCGGCGGAGTATGTTTCGGCTAATTTATTGAGTATAAACGTAAGGTTCGCGCTTTCGTTTCTTGTTCCGCGGAGCGGCACGGGAGTCATATACGGCGCGTCTGTCTCAAGCACGATGCGGTCTAAAGGCACACTCGCCGCCAGCGTCTGCGGCAGACTGCTCTTCTTAAACGTAAGCACGCCGCCGATACCGAGCAAGAAGCGGTCGAACCGCAACAGCTCTTCCGCCTCGCGGGAGTTGCCCGTAAAGCAATGAAAAACGCCGCCGACAAGGTCGCTCTCGTATTCTTTTAATATATGAACCATTTCGTTTTGCGCCTTACGACAATGGATCATTAGCGGCAATTTCAACTCTATGCTCCACTCCGTCTGTATCCGGAACGCTTCGATTTGTTCGTTCATATACTCCCGCGACCAATAAAAGTCGAGCCCTATTTCGCCGACAGCGACAACGGGAACGCCGTTTGCAACGGCTTCCCGCATAAGTTGCTTAATCCCGGAGAGTTGCCCGCGAAAGCCGTCACGTACTTCCTCAGGGTGCAAACCGAGCATCGGGAAAAGATACCCGGCATACTCATGCACCACGTCAAGCACTCTCCGGCACGACGCAAGGTCAATCGCGGGGACGCAAATGCGCTCTACGCCCGCCGCGCGGGCACGGGAGACAACCTCCGCCAAATCGGCAAAGAACTCCTCTCCGTCGACGTGTGAGTGAGTGTCGATCATACTTGTCTGTCTCTCAGACTGTTAATGTATGCTCTTAATTCCGCTTTCCGGTTCTCTTCAACACGAACTCCGTCGAGCAGATTATTCGCTTCGCGGAAATAAAAATCTATCTTTTCTTTTGCAAGGATGTCAATGCCGAGACGGTTATATATGTCCGTAACCGCCGCGATTTTCTCTTTCGCGTCGAACTGTTTCGCCTCTATCCAATGCCGTAACGCCGCTTTATCCCCGCCGCCGCCACGGCTCAGGGCATTAATGAGCATATATGTTTTCTTGTTGTTGCATATATCTCCGCCGATAGGTTTGCCGAAGACGGCGGCATCGCCGTAAACATCGAGATAATCATCTTGCAGTTGAAACGCCAACCCGACACACTCCCCAAGACGGTAAAGCTGACTTACGTCCTCCTCCGGAGCGCCGGCAAGCATCGCGCCAACCGACATCGAACAAGCAAGGAGCACACTTGTTTTAAGCCGGATCATCTCTACGTACTCCGCCTCAGTTACGTCCGTGCGCTCCTCGAAATCCATATCAAACTGCTGTCCCTCGCCAATCTCGAGCGCCGTCTTCGTAAAGAGAGCGAGCACCTTTCCGAGTTTATCCGCCCCGCAACCGGCAATTAACTTATCGTATGCCAATACAAGCATGGTGTCGCCGGAGAGGATAGCGGCGTTCTCGCCCCACATCTTGTGCACTGTCAAACGCCCGCGACGGCAATCCGACTTATCCATCAGGTCGTCGTGAAGAAGGGTGTAGTTATGATATGTCTCTATACTTGAGGCAATGCCGAGAGCCGCCTCAACATCCTCTTTATATAAGGAATACGCCAACAACAACAACACCGGACGCATTCGTTTCCCCCCGCCCGAAAGGACATAACGTATTGGCGCATAGAGCGTGTCCGGCGTTCCTTGAAACGGAAAATCATTAATATAAGCATTCACCAGGCGGCATAAATGCTCCGCATTATATTGCTTCATAACTCGAAATTTATAGGAACCTTAATCATTGTCCGGCATATTTTGCCGTCTTGAACGCCGGGTATCCACTTCGGCATCCTGCTCATAACGCTCATCACTGCGTTGCCCAAGCGCCGGTCGTCCGCGGATACGAGCGCCAATTTCGTGGCGTTACCCTCTTCGTCGACTATGAAGCTGACCACTACTTTGCCCGTTATATGCCTTTGTTGAGCCGCAGGCGGGTATTTGATATTTGACGTAATCCACTTCATAAACGCCGATGCGCCGCCCGGAAACTCCGGCATACGCTCCATCACAACAAGACTTTCGCTGTCGCTCAGCGGAGTGGAGAATAGCTTCGACGGCTCGTCCGGCGTCTCCTTTTCCTTGTCTTTGCCGCCCGGCTCGTCGTCCGCCGTCTCCTCATTTGCCTGTTCCTCCTGCGCCGCCTCTTCCGTCCGGGCGACCACCACTACGCTTTTCGCCTCATCTGCCGGCGGGGTATTCTCTATCGCCGCCACCATATCGAGATCTTTTTTCAGGCGGTCGAAGTCGATATCCTCCATTATTTCCTCAATCGACGCATCATCTTCGCCATCGCGCAACCCGACATTCCAGCCCAACGCGCAATACGCCAGCGAGAGTATCAACACAAGCGCGACAAGGAACATCTCTACCCGGCGATGTTCAAGATCGGCTCTCCGCGATTTTTTTATGTCTTTCATTAATTTGAAGGAAACACGTTACAATTTTTCCGAGAAATCCGCGTTAATAAAGCGATACATAGGGTGATGAACCATGCAATAATAACGGAAGACTTATGCAAAAATACAACCGTTTCCCCTATCGG
>JAJPZE010000107.1 GCA_021204565.1 Prevotella sp.
CCCCCCCCACCCCCCCCCGCCCCCCCCGCCAATATTACCTTTCGAATTAATTATAAAGAGTATATTTCCGACAATATTCGCCACTAATTGGTATTTGACGTGCTATATCATATTTTACGCAATATACCCTGCTTTGAACAAACTCGTTTACGGGATGAACCGGGCGGATTTGTTGAAAGCGGCAGTTGTAATGTTCGGGATGTATTTTTTAATAAACTACATAAAGGGTGCATTCTTTCCCTCAAGGCTGATAATTTGGGTAGTGATATACTTCGTCGTCGCATACATGAAACTATATATGAAAGATTTTTCGGCGAACACTAAAATAAATCTGATATTGTTGTTTGTCGGGATTGCCGGAAATATCGGGATGATTACACTGATGAACATTCTTGAATTACGAATGGGTTACCCGTCGGGTATGCTTTTACATTGGGATAATGAATGCAGTCCGTTCTCCGTGCTGATTGCAATCTCTTTGCTGAACCTTGCAATGAATACGACGTGGAGAAACTCACTCGTAAACTCTATAAGTTCGCTCACCCTGCTGATATACATCATCCACGAAAACATCATAATCAGGAGCTACGTTCGTCCGTATATGCTCGAATGGATGTATCTCCATCTCGGATACAAATATATTCTCCTCTGGGTCGTCATATGTGCAGTCGGGATATTCATCATCTCGGCGCTACTCTCTATGCTGTGGAGATCATCCATGCGCAAACCGGTTAAGATGGGGAGTGAAATGCTCCACGCTGCGGCACGGTATTTGTATCGTAAGATAATTGTCCGAGCGACGGCGGCTATGAAATAATGTATATTCTTTAGCGCTTGCGAAGCTCAATATCGTAACGAAATAAACATTAGAAAGTATTGATATGAATACCAATCAAAAGCTATATTACTCAATTAAGGAAGTGGCGGAGATGTTCGGCGTCAACGAAAGCACGCTCAGGTATTGGGAGAAGGAGTTCACTCTTCTCAAGCCGAAGATAAACGCCCGCGGCATACGTCAGTACACCGATAAAGATATTGCCGAATTGCGCCTCATTCATAACCTTCTCCGCGTGCGCGGCTTCAAGATAAATGCGGCGAAAAAGATGATTCGATCTAACCGCGACGGAGCCGATAAGAGCGCAAACATTATCGACACACTCGTCTCCACACGCGACCAATTAATCGCTCTCAAACAACAACTCGATAAGCTCTCCTGAGCTGTCACACGCACTCGTCGCCAAGCCCGAAACGAGCTGTTCGCCCCGCATACTTTTCTCTCCCGGCTGTCAGAACGGATAGCCGATGGCGAGGTGAAGGCTGTTGCAGTCTTTAATTCTCCCAATATTAAAGAACCCCTTACTGCTCGTATCGTAAGGTATGTGAAGCCCTACACCCCAGTCGAGACGTATGACGAAGAAGTCGAGGTCGTAACGTATGCCGATGCCCGTACCTACCGCCATATCCTTTATAATGCTGTTCCATTTCAGGGTTGTATCCGCCCCGCGTGATCCGTCGTCGCGTATTTTCCAAACGTTCCCCGCGTCAAGAAAGACCGCCCCGTAGAGGTTTCCGAAGAGACGCGGACGGTATTCAAGGTTGGCGGTAAATTTTATATCGCCCGTCTGTCCCGCATACGACAGTCCGCGGTCGGAGGTGTGATACCGTCCCGGACCGATAGCTCTGACGGTGAATGCACGCACGCTGTTGGCTCCCCCGACATAAAATTGCTCGGAATACGGAGCGTCATCGGAATTGCCGTAACTGTATATGACGCCCGCGCCGATATGCCCCACAAGACTGCCGTGCCCGCTCAAACGCCAGCTCTTGGTGAAGTCTGTCTCCGCCTTAACAAACTGCGCGTACGGGTTTTTAATAAGGGACTTATCTTTATCGTTCCAGCCCTTGCCCGCCGCCATATATATGAGCGAGATGATGTTCGACGCTTCCGAAAGGGTTACGCTCCACGTTATCGGGCTGAGATACGAGGCGGGCGACGAGTACGCGAATGTATACCTCATCTTGGGGATAAACTGGTCCTTCATCGAGACGCGAAGGTAGGGATTGTCGTCGAGGATTGCCTGAAAACGCGCCGTCGAACGGTTCATATAATCGTATTCGACAATAAGCGGAGAGAAGACGTGCTTCACCCTCGCATTAGGCTGCATAGTGTAGGTCAGCTCCGCCGATATGATGTTCCGGTTGAAGAAATCTCCGCGGTTGATAAGGTCGCTCGACAGTTTTACGAGCGTATTCGGCGTCGTATACCAACGCCGGCGCACCTTAAACGGCACCGCAAGACGGGGCAATTCAAGCGACACCTCCGCACCGTATTCGTACGAGTTTACCCCGCTACCGCCGTCCGTGCCCCCGCCGCCATTCTGCCATTCTACCGAGCCGTACACCCTCAACGACAGCTTCTCGCCATAGCGAAAGAAGTTGCGCCGGGATAGCGTCAGCTCAAGCCCCGGCCCAATACGGCTCGATGTCTTGCCGGTGAATTTGCCCTCTAAGGAGATATCATAGGGTTTGTTAAACATACAATAAACCGACATCTCGAGAGTGTCGCACGTAAGTGTGGTGTCGCGCGGAGCAAAGGCAAAGTCGATTGAGGAGAAGTTCTCGTTGCCCGACAACCGCGATATCGACTCCTGATACGCATCATAACTGTACATCATACGCGAGTAGAGACGCAGGTTGGAGAGGATGACACGCGGGCGCATAAGGGGTTTCTTGCCGTTATAGTGAATGGTCAACGAGCGGTACGTTATGCTGTCCGCCGTCGTCCTTACCCCTTTTCGAAAGAGATATAAATCCATCTTCCCGATATACCATTGCCGGGTTATACGGCTGTCGAGAGAGTCGGCAAGCTGCAAGCGGAGATCCACTTCTCCGGGCTTTGCAATGGTGTCGGCCAGATACGAGGCATACGCCGGCCGGTTA
>JAJPZE010000042.1 GCA_021204565.1 Prevotella sp.
GCCCGATGTTCCCCTCGTCTATCAGATCGGTCAATCCGAGCCCTTGGTGCTGGTATTGTTTAGCTACGGAAACAACGAACCTCAGGTTGGCTGTAACGAGTTTGTCTTTTGCTTTTTCCCCCTCCGGTCCTCCTCTTTTTATTTTCTGTGCAAGCTCAATCTCTTCGTCGATAGATATGAGCGGGGCGCGCCCGATCTCCACTAAATACTTGTCAAGAGCTTCGCTTGAACGGTTGGTAATGCTTTTCTGTATCTTTAGTTGCCTCATTGAAAAAGTTGTGTATTATCCATATCGTAAAGTTGCAGACATATTGCGCACCAATCGCAAATTAGCGCGCAAAGCTACACATTTAACGCAAATATCGTGCCGGCTATTGCGTGGTTATAAGTATTTTTAACTTTGTTTTCGACATATTCCGCCCCTGTCGTGCGCGGCGCAATACGTGTGTTGTTTCAGTCTTCGCCGTTGCGGTTTTCTTTTGTGCGGAGTATGATTGACGTTGCTCCGAGCGTGAATAACGTGCCGTCGGCGATTATTCTTTGCTCGCGTTTTGCGAGAAGTTCGCCGCCGACAAACGTGCCCGTGTACGACGGTCCGTCGCGCAAGACGTATTGCAACGCCCCGTGTTTGTCGTGGCGAACGGTAAGCACGCAATGGTGCATATCGAGGCTCGGGTCGCCGCTCTCGATAGGGCATTCAATCTCTTTGCCCTTTTGATAGCGCCCGATAACGTTGTCTCCGGCGCGCAGGGGGAGCACTTGTTTGTAAGCAAACATATTCTCCAGCACTATGATTGCGCCGTAATCAGCCGCCGGGAGCAACTCTTCCCCGCTGTCTTCGCTTCGTTTTGCGGCGTGCAGACGTGAGGTGCCGAGCCGTATGCCGAACTCTTTTCCGCATTTGTCGCATACGAACACGAGCGCCTGCCCGTCGGTATAGTTACGCTCGTCGAATATGATGAAGTTGTCGCATTTGGGGCATCGCACTCTTTTCATATCTATCTGTGCTTTGTGTGTGAGGTGTGGGGAAAACGCGGCGGATATGACTTGCGCCCGCCGCAAAGCGCCGTTCCGGACTTATATGACCGCCGTCGACGTTATCCAAATGTCGGCAAATTGCGGGTCGGCAGCTAAGCGGCGCCGCTCTTGTTGCGCCTCTTCGCGTGTGGGGAAGCTCCCGTAAATCACTTTGATTTCTTTGCCGCCGCCCGCCACGCGCGCCGGTATATTGTTCTCTTTCGACAGTTTATCGGCGTATGCATGTGCGTTTTTCTCCGATATGCGCGAAGCGAAGACAATGGTGAATGCGGGTTGGCCGGGCGTTGCCGCTATGGTGTCGGCAACCGTTTCCTCTTCTTTTGCGGTTGCCGGTATGCTGTCCGTTGCGGCCGTCTCCGCGTATGCGGCGTCGGTATCGACAGGTGTTTCCGTCTTGTGTGTCGTGTCCGCCTTGGGCATAAGATTGCATATAAAATCGAGGTTGATGCCGCTAACCAGCCCGCCCGTATTCACTTTGCGGGAGACGAACGGTATTGCGGCGAGGAGCAAAAGGACGACACAAGCCGTCGCCATACGCCGCAACGCACGGCGCGGAATACGGATAACGATATAATCGCCGGCAGGTTCTTCTCCGTCCGCCGATGTCGTGCCGGCGGACAATGCAACGTCATTTCCGGCGCGCGGCGAGTCGTAATCTACGGGTGTCGCCTCTATGCCTGGCAAGCCGTAGAGTTGCGGATTGATGATGCCCGGGCGTGCCGGCTCGAAGACGATAGCGCCGTCGGAGCGCGTCATAAGCGTGCCGACGGAGCGCAATTCGTAATGTCCGGCGGCGCGAAGCGTATCCCGGAGCTTCATGATTTCCCTCTCCACGATTGCCAGCGCCTCAGGAAAGCTGTAGTCATACGTCTCTACATACGATTGTACAAGTAGGGAATCGTTTATCGTAAGCTGCGGATTGAACCCCACCGTTTCGCGCGGAGGGAGCATCATACCCGTGCCCGGCTCCACGCCCGCACTGATGTGGTGCTTTACAAAACCGCCGAAACCGGGAAGTATGACGCAATCATACTTCATCAATAACAACTCGATGTGTCTCTCCAAACGAAACATTCTCTATCGTAAAATGTCGAAACGAAGCCGGACGGGAAACGATGTCCGGCACCCTCTTTCAGGTTTTCCGGCGGCGAAAGTAATTATTTCCGGGCTTTTGAAAAAGCAATTAAACGTAATTCATTTGTTAAAAATGGCGCCTCTGTTCGTATTGTATTGATTGTCAAAGATATAGCTCCGGAGCTCTTGTTATGCGCCTCCGAAAGGGATGAAAAAGAGATTAAAAAGCCGTGTTCGCTCTTGTTTATACCTTTATTTACGCTACCTTTGCCGCGATTAAAACGACATTTACGGAATTCATATATGGAGTATATAGAGACTGAGATTAAGGGCGTGTGGGTCATCACTCCGAAGGTTTTTGCCGATCGGCGCGGGTATTTCATGGAGACTTGGAAAGAGGAGGAGTTCAACCGGACGGTGGGTAAGGTAACCTTTGTGCAGGACAATGAGTCGCGCTCCACTCGGGGCGTGCTCCGCGGTTTGCATTATCAGACGGGCGAATACTCGCAGGCGAAGCTCGTCAGAGTGGTTAAGGGGCGCGTTTTAGACGTAGCTGTCGATTTGCGCCGGAGCAGTCCGACGTTCGGCAAATATGTTGCCGTAGAGCTCAGCGACGAAAATAAGAAGCAGCTGTTTATCCCCCGATGCTTCGCGCATGGTTTCCTTGTGTTGTCCGGCGAGGCTGTTTTTGCGTATAAAGTGGATAATGCATACGCTCCGCAAGCTGAGGCGGGCATTCGCTGGAACGACGAAGACATAAAGATAAACTGGGGCGCAGACTTGTCGGGAGTTATCGCGAGCGAAAAGGATTTAGCGGC
>JAJPZE010000003.1 GCA_021204565.1 Prevotella sp.
CCGCCCGACGTCAACTATCGGCTCGGAATTAAAGCATTCGCGCACCACTTCATCCAATCTCTCCGCCGTCATCTTCGCATAATCCTCTTCGCGGGCGAGGGGGACAACGCCGGCGTACTCTAACGCGGCGGGGGAGATGAGGATATGTTCCGCGCCTTCGGCGAAGTACCGGCGCGGGCGATGACAACGCCTTCGGGCAACCGTCCAATGCGTTTCGCCGCCGCTAAACCAACACAATACGTTTACGTCATCCGACTCCGCGCAATCTATCTTCACCCGTTCGGCATCGCAGTTTTGTATAAACAGCCGCTCCGCAAAGGGGTTCGCCGAAGCCGTGAGCGGCACATCCGTTTGCCTTACGGCTTGAAAATGGAGATGATCAGGTGCCGACGCGCCCGCCGCCGCCCCATTAAAAAAGACGAGATAACCCGCCATTTGCCGGGCAATATATTGCATATCGCGGAGCCGCTCGGGAGTAATCGTTTGCCGGCAGTGGCGCTCGGAGATGATTGTAAAGTGGTGCGAAAGTATCGGGAACGGATTAACCGCGACGCGATACCTGTTCCCGCTGTCCGGCGGAGTTAATACGAAGTCGCGTTGCTCCCCAGGTCTGGCGGCGCGGCAAAGGAAACAGGGGCGGGGCGCGACGTTGCCGTTCTCGACCTTTGCCGTTGCCGACACGGCGCGCAAAGGGTTATGTATAAGGATATAGCTTCGCCCGTGAAGCGTTATCTCCCGACGCTTCGCGTGCCGCAGCTCCTCATATCGCCCGGCGCACAACCGCCAGTCCGCCAGTTGGCGGGCAAAGAATTCGTCGGGGTTAAACATCGCCCGAAGTGTTTAGTTTGATACGTTCGGCAAGCTCTATCGTCCGCAGACGGTCTTTATAAATATTGTTCCGGTTCGTCTGCTCCGCAGTCAACACCGCGTCGGAGTTGCCCTCCCAGCGCCGGCAAAGGTACAATTCGTCGTATATCCGCCCTATTTTATAGCGCCGCGAGACGGCTAAACCGACGGCGTAATCTTCGCCGTAGCTCACGTCGGGGAAAGGTATTGAGCGCAATAAAGGGGTAAAGAACGCACGCGGAGCACCAAGTCCGTTCACCCGTAAGGCGTTGTTTGCCCCGTTCGCATCGCTCCATTCGGCGTGCGAAACAAGACCCGGAGCAAGGGTATTCAACCCGAAATCGCAAACCCTGTACGACCCTATAACCATCGCCGCGCCCTGCGCATAAAAAGCGTCAACTATGGTTTGAAGGGTCTTCGGAGAAGAGTAGAGGTCGTCGCTGTCGAGCTGTACGGCGAAGCGACCGCACGCCGCGTCGTTCACCGCCCTGTTCCAACAGCCGCCAATTGACAGGTCGTCGCGCTCCGGAATTATCAAACGGACGCGCTTGTCCTCAGCCGCAAGGCGGCGCAAGATATCCGTAGTGCCGTCAGTTGAATGGTTATCGACAACTATGACGTTATATTCGAACGGGCATTGTTGCGTCAACGCGCTCTCTACGGCATCACGTATTGTCCTTACGCGGTTGCGTACAGGGATGACGACAGACGCCCCGACGGGGAACGTGCCGGCGGATAAATCGACGGGCAAGCGTTGCCCGGGGCGGACAAGAGCGTTGATTTCGCGGAGATGAAACGTAACGGCGAGCTCCCGTTCGCGTTGCACGTCGCCGTTCGCGGGGTTGATATAATCAAACTGGCGCTCCCCCGACGTGCGCTCGTCGCTTAGCTCCGCCGTGTATAAAGCTTCGGGGAGATGAAATACGAGCCCTTGCCGGGCGAGCCATAAACGAAGCGCGTACAAACCCGAATATTTGTAGCGGCGCGCCTCGCCGCACGTCTCGGCAAAGCCTCTGACAAGCTCCGTACGGAATACAAGCACGCTCCCGAAGTCGAAATCATCGCGTAGCGAGCCCGCCTGATAATCCGTCACGGGGTGAAGAACCAAACCGCTTGCGCCGCATTCATAACGGTCGCAGTAAATCATCGCCGCGCCGACAGCCTCCGCCACGCCGGTTAACCGGCTCCATGCGTTCTCCTTATATATAATGCCCGGCTGCGTCTGAAGCGCCGTCCAACGCCCCCGCGACACGCCCGACATCACTCCGGAGAGCAACTCCCCGCAGGTCGTGAATATCCGTATCTCCTCGTTCATTCCGCTGTTAAGTCCGTAAATTTACATTGCAAAGATAACTCTTTTGCCGCCGGCAACAAAACAATAAAGCGGCGATAACATAGGGCAGAGAAAAGCGAAGATAATTACACAACCGGCACTATATAAAATTGCACACTCCCGAATTTAACGTTTCAGACTCACGCAATGCCGCCGGCGGGCTGTTTCGCGTCATTTTTCGCAATTTTCCGATACGGTTGAAAATCAATAAGTTATGTATTTATGAATAATCCGAGCTTCGCCGCGGATTTGCAAGAACACGGGGTTTTGCTCTGCAAGAACACGGGGTTTTGCTCTGCAAGAACACGGGGTTTTGCCCTGCGAAACCCCATATAATGAGGGGGCATAACCTAAGTTAAAGACGGCTCATTTATGGGGGTTTTGCCCGGCGCGAACAACGTTTGTATTCGTTTTGATATGCGGAGATGCCAAACGCGAGATAAATCCACGCGCTTTTTGAGCTGAAAAATGATTGCACACCACCCCTGCCGTTAACTTAATTAACATCCGTTTGCGCGCCCGATATTAACAATCAAAACGGGGGCATTATATAGTTTCCGGTTGCGGGCGAAATTAGGCGGGGAAGGGTTGGATATAACCGGATATATCGTATATTTGCAGTTGTATGACCGGACGGATGACACTTTTCGAGCTGACCGGACGCATAAGCGTGGCTGTCAATATTTCGTTCCCCGAAACTTATTGGGTGGAGGCGGAGCTGATGGAGATACGCTCCTCGCGCGGGCATTGT
>JAJPZE010000224.1 GCA_021204565.1 Prevotella sp.
CTTTACTTCCTCTATTATCCGCTCCTCTTCCGAAAGGGGCAGGAACATGCCGGCAAGGTCGCTCCACGCGCTTATTTCGTCATCGGAAGCCGGCTCGTAGATTACGTCTTGTTTGACTATTTCCCCGAAGAAGATGTCGAGGACAAGCGTGTAAAGCTCTATTCCCCTTACGAGCGACGAGGCTTTAATGGTGCAACCATTGTATGTGTACGTATCTGTTCCCCCGCCTGAAGCGCATTGCAGGTTTTCAAGAATTTGTTTTCCGGCGAGCGCTTTCTCAACTGTATAGGGCGACAACCAATCAAAATTGATTATCGTTCGTGCGCCGATATTCGTTCGTTTATCCCGTTTGCGCCATTTGTTTATATCCCGCCAAAAGCCGGCAGAGGCGAAATTGCGTCCCGGCACAAGCGTACAACCGTTGCCTGTGCCGAAGAGATACGAGAAAGGAAGACTGTTCGTGTCGGGGTGGTTGTAAATTTTTCCGAAGCAAACGGAGTACTGTCCGATTTCAGCAGGTAACAAGACGTGCGTCTCGCTCCCTGTTTTCACGCCGCGTCGCATTATTCCGCGGTGTACCGGACCGAGTTTATAGGCGTGGTTGGAGAAGTTTGTCCCCGACCCTGCGTTATAAAAAGAGGTTGCCGTGCCGATAAGGAGCGAGCTTTTGTGATGGCTGGTCGTAAACGGTCCGCAAAAGGCTGCACACGCCTCTCCGTTGGACAGTTGGCAGTTCGCAAAAAAGATACTGTTCTCCGCCGTGTAACCGTTCATTATCCGGCACGCCTGCCCGACGAAGCAGTTTTCTAACTTTGCGGAATTGAGGATGCTTGTTCCGTCGCAGATAATTGTATTCTCGCAGACTACTCCGGAGCCGATATAAACGGGTGCGTCGGGAGTGCTGCACAGCGAACAATCCGACAGACGGCAAGAAGCGTCCGTCTCGCAATCGTCGCCAATTATACAGTTGAGAATTGTCCGGACGTTGGTTATGCGGCACCGGTTGCCGATGGAGCCGATACGTTCGGATGTATTTAATTCGGCGCGAACCAATCTATTAAGTGCGGCGATGAACTCTTTATCCTCTTCATACTTCACTTGCAGCGCCGCCGTTTGTGCGGTCAGACCGCTGTAAAGAATAACGTTACCCGCGCCGGATTCGGTCAGCACGGAGATATGAGTGCCTTCGCCGAATGTCGCGCCCTCGGTTGTTTCAATCGTTCCGACATTCTGAATCAGGCTGTCGTCGCCGATTATGTAATTGTTGATATGCACTCCGACGCGCTCTATCAAGCAGTTGTCGCCGACGGCGACGTTGCGTAATGTCGCGTCGAAGATGCCCGAATGTCTTGCAAAACCGTTTCCCGTGTGGAGGCTTTTCTCAAATACTCCGAGCTGTATCTCCCCGTAAAAGCGGACGCGATGTATGAAGTCGGGCGAGAACTCCTCGCTTACGCTGATGTCCGTCCAATCCTCCGCCGTGCAACCTTGTTGCCTCAGAGCGTTTATCTCCTGTTCTGTCAGCAGTCGCATAATCAGGTTATATTATTCGTCGACAATCGGATAGAGAAAGTCGTTATGCGGATATTTCTTTACGTGCAGCTCGCGCACGCGCCGGTAGAGAACGGTTTTCATCTCGTCGATGTTCTCCTTCTGTGTCGCGGAAATGAATATGCAGTTGTCGTTCAGGCGCGACATCCACGTTCGTTTGAGCTCCTCCAACGGTATCTCCTCTTTCTTCACGGGGGTCAGGTCGTCGGGTTCTTTCTCCGTCCAGCGGTAGTTGTCGATCTTGTTAAACACCGTCATCTGCGGCTTGTCCGCACATCCGAGCTCGGCTAACGTTTGGTTTACAACCTTTATTTGCTCTTCGAAATCGGGGTGCGATATATCTACGATGTGCACCAAGAGGTCCGCTTCGCGGGTCTCGTCAAGGGTTGACTTAAACGAATCGACAAGATCTGTCGGCAGCTTTCGTATGAAGCCGACCGTGTCGGCAAGGAGAAACGGGAGGTTATCAACCACAACCTTGCGCACCGTAGTGTCGAGCGTGGCGAACAATTTGTTCTCTGCAAACACGTCTGTCTTCGCGAGCAGGTTCATAATAGTTGACTTCCCGACGTTCGTATACCCGACTAACGCGACACGTATGAGCCGCCCGCGGTTCTTGCGTTGCGTCGTTTTTTGCTTGTCAATCTCAACCAACCGCTCCTTTAACAATGCAATCCGTTGCGTAAGAATACGCCTGTCCATCTCCAACTGCGTCTCTCCCGGACCGCGCAACCCGACCGTTCCCTTGCCCCCGCCGCCGCCGGAGCCGCCCGCCTGGCGCTCCAAGTGCGTCCACAGGCGTTGCAGACGCGGCAACATATATCTGTTTTGAGCCAGCTCCACCTGAGTTTTCGCTTCGGCGGTGCGGGCGCGCATTGCGAAGATATCCAATATAAGGCTTGTCCGGTCGAGTACTTTCAAGTTCAGCTCAGCCTCTATCACGCGCAACTGGCGGGGAGATAACTCATCGTCGAAGATAACCATCCCGACCGCCTCATACGGCTCGCCGTCAGCCCGGAGTTCCCCTCTTTCTTCCCGTTCGGCACACTCACGTATGTAGTCGCGTATCTCGTCGAGCTTTCCTTTCCCTACATACGTCGTGCTGTTTGCCCCGTTCAGCCGTTGCGTAAACCGGCTTTCGACGCGCACGCCCGCCGTTTCGGCGAGGAAATCAAGCTCGTCAAGGTACTCCGCAGTCTTTGTTTCGTCCTGCTCCGGAGTAATCAAACCGACCAGTACGGCGGTCTCCGTCCGCGCTTCGCTGATAATAAACTCTTTCATAAAACGGCAATGCAAAGATATAATTATTCCGTCAGCATAACAAAAGAGAGCCCGACTAATGCGCCCCGACAACGAATTTAACAAGAGGGCAGAATATACGTCTTTGACGCCGGTTGTAATCCGGCGATAATATATAAAATCGGCTTGTTCGCTGTCGTTAAATAATCTTTCAATTGTGAATGTAATGGATAGTGTGCAATGAATTATTTGCACAAAATACGCACGAATTTAGGTCTCGTTTGACATCTCCACGTATCAAAACAAGCACGTGTTTAGGGTGCGCGGAGCAAAACCCCCATAAATGACCCTCTCATTACTTAGTTATTGACCCCTCATTACATAGGGTTTCGCGGGTTAAAACCCCGTACTTTCAGGGTGCAAAACCCCGTATTCACACAAATCTTCAACTACGTTCTGATTACGTGCAACCGCATAACCAACTGATTATCAGCTACTTGAAGAAAAGCGCGAAAATTCGTCTTTTTCTGCCCGTGAATGTGTATCGCGCCGTTTTAATGTTAAAAGATCGGATTGTGCAAAACCATTTCAGCGTTAACCAAACATAAATGCGAATAAAGTCTAAAGTTAAAGCCGCGTGTTTATTTTGCTCCTTTGTCTTGGTGCCCGGAGGCGCGTCGCCGCCGGTTTCCTCTGCGTTTGCCCCCCTTCACGGACAACTTGTCGGCAGGTTTGAAGTTGCCTTTGCGTTGCTCCCCGCGCCGTCCGTGCTGTCGAAAGCCGCCTCTCGGGGCGGGCGCGTTATAATCCGGAGCTTCGCCCAAGCCGTCGGGGAGCGGGTTCTTGTCGATTGTCTTGCCCAGGAATTTCTCTATTTGCCGGAAATATCTTATATCGTCGGGGGAGATAAACGTTATGGCGACGCCGTCTTTCTCCGCCCGCGCCGTGCGCCCTATACGGTGAATGTAATCCTCCACGTCGTGGGGTACGTCGTAGTTGATCACTACTTGTATATCGTCAATATCTATTCCGCGCGAGAGAATATCGGTTGCAACGAGGATATCAATTTGCCCGCTCTTGAAACGGTACATCATATTATCCCGTTCGCTTTGTGTCAGGTCGGAATGCATCTCCCCGCAGTTGAGTTTCAGCCTGATCAACTCCCGCGAAACCTCTTTGACCTTATTCTTTTTTCCGCAAAAGAGGAGCACGCGGCGCAAGTTGTGCGCAGTGAAGATGTGTCTGACAATCTTCAGCTTCATCGGTTCGTAACAGACGAACGCGCTCTGCCGTATCTTCTCCGCCGGTTTGCTTACGGCGAGCTTCACCGAAACGGGGTTTTTGAGGAGCTTGCGGGCAAGCGTTTCAATCTTGGGGGGCAAGGTTGCGGAGAACATAAGCACCTGACAAGTCTTCGGCAACCCCGCCGCAATCGTCATTATGTCGTCGTAAAAACCCATGTCGAGCATGCAATCCGCCTCGTCTAAGATAAAGAACGAGCAACGGCTAAGGTCGAGATTGCCGATTTGTTTATGGCTTATAAGTCTGCCCGGAGTGGCGATAAGCATGTCGGCACCGGTGCGCATGGCCTTTGTCTCCTGGTCGAAGCGCACGCCGTCGTTGCCTCCGTACACCGCCAACGAGCTCACTCCCGGCAGGTAATAGCTGAATCCCTGCATCGCGCGGTCTATCTGCTGGGCAAGCTCGCGCGTGGGGGACATCACGACGCAACTAATCGCGTCGTCGGGATAATCGCCTCTGTCGAGCATTGAGAGAACGGGCAAGAGATAAGCTGCGGTCTTGCCCGTACCCGTCTGAGCTATGCCGATGATGTCCCTGCCCGCAAGTATCGGGGGGATGCAAGCCTCCTGCACCGGCGTGCAATCGGTGAAGTGCATGTCCCAAAGGGCATCCAAGATATTGTCGCTAAGGTCTAATTCTTCAAACTTCATATATGTTCGTGTTTATCGAAACCGCGTATATAAGCGCGGCAGTTGTTTTCTGTCCCGCCCCTCGCGAGGCGGGGAATGATTAATTCGGCGCGTGCCTGTAACAGCCGTAAGCCACTATCGCGAAGAGGATATTAGGTATCCATGCGGCGAGTATCGGGGGCATCCCGGCATTGATTGCAAAGGTGGCGGACACCGTTTGGAGCATTATATACCCGAACGAGAGCGCCAGTCCGATGCCTAAATACATACCCATACCGCCCTTACGCTTCCATGCCGAGAGCGACGCGCCGATAATTGTGAGGATGAACGAGGCAAACGATGACGCTATGCGCTTATGATACTCGACTTGGTATTGCACGACATTGCCGCTGCCTCGGGACACCTGCTTCGAGATATAACCACGGAGTTCGGGACTCGTGAACGTCTCTTGTTGCCCCTTGGAGTAGACAAGATCCATCGGCTCCATGCGGATTAACGTGTCCAATTTCGTACCGCTCGTAATCTTCTCCCTAAGGCTGCGCATTTCGCGAACTTTCCAGTTGGACAGTGTCCAATGAAATTTTGCGTCGCTGATGGTGTCGTATTGTATATGTGTCGCCGTGAGGTGGCTGACTAATTTCTTGTTTTCAAACTTATCCAACGAGAACCCGTACCCCTGTTTGGAACGGTTGTCGTAATGCTGGATATAGGCAATCACGCCGTTCTCAACTTGCAATTGGATATTGTCGGCGGCGGTCACGGTCTTGCTGTTCTTATACAACGCCTCGAAATTCATTCGGATAATCGTCCCGTGGGGTATGACGTAAGCCGACAAGTAAAACGCTAACGACGAGATCAATACGCACGAGAACATATAAGGACGGAGCAAGCGGCGGAACGAGACACCTGCGGCGAGCATAGCTATTATCTCCGAATTGCCCGCAAGTTTCGACGTGAAGAAGATAACCGCAATAAAGACAAAGAGGGGAGAGAATAGGTTGGAGAAGTACGGAACGAAATTCGCGTAATAATCGAACACTATCGCGTTGAGCGGGGCGTGGTTCTGCGTGAATTTCGAGAGGTTCTCGTTGATGTCGAAAACTATTGCGATACTGATTATAAGAACGATTGAGAGGACGTACGTGCCGATGAATTTGGCGATGATATACCGGTCGAGACGCTTGAAATAACGCAACGGATTGGCGTACCCTATCCAACCGAGATAACGCTTTGCACCTCCCTTTACGCCCGCTATAATCCCGCCTGCCCGCATATTATAACCTGCGCCCGAGGTTGTTTATAACGCTCTTCTTCCAGCTCATAAAGTCGCCCGCAGCGATATGCGAGCGTGCATCACCAACGAGACGGAGATAAAAGGCGAGGTTGTGGATAGAGGCAATCTGCATCGCCAACAGCTCCTTCGCCTTGAACAGATGGTGCAAATACGCTTTCGTACACGTCCTGTCCGTCCCGCACCCGGCTGGGTTGAGAGGCGTGAAATCGCCTTCCCATTTCTTGTTCAACATATTCATCGTACCCTCGTAAGTGAACAACATAGCGTTCCGTCCGTTGCGTGTCGGCATCACGCAATCGAACATATCAACACCCCGCTCGATACTTTCAAGGATATTCTCCGGCGTGCCGACCCCCATCAGATAGCGGGGTCTGTCTTTGGGGAGGATACCGTTCACCACCTCAATCATCTCGTACATCACTTCCGTAGGTTCGCCGACGGCGAGCCCGCCGATAGCGTTGCCCGCCGCATTTATATCCGCCACGCGCTTGGCAGCTTCGATACGGAGATCTCTGTACTTGCAACCTTGCACTATCGGGAACAGAGCCTGCGGATAACCGTATAAGCTTTCGGTTTCGTTGAAGCGCTTTACACAGCGATCCAACCACTTCAATGTCAAGCCTAAACTTTGTTTTGCGTAAGCGTATTCGCTCTCTCCCGGCGGGCATTCGTCAAACGCCATAATGATGTCAGCCCCGATTGTGCGCTCCGTGTCGATAACGCTCTCGGGAGTGAAGATATGTTTCGAGCCGTCGATATGCGAGCGGAACTCGCATCCCTCCTCTTTTAACTTTCGTATTCCGGTTAGGGAAAAGACTTGGAAACCGCCGGAGTCGGTCAGTACCGGCTTCGTCCAACCCGTGAACGAATGCAGTCCGCCCGCCGCGCGAAGTATGTCGAGACCGGGCCGGAGATAGAGATGATATGTATTCCCGAGTACAATCTGCGCCCCTATTTCCCGGTCCAACTCGCGCCAGTGCACGGCTTTGACCGCCCCGCACGTCCCTACCGGCATGAATATCGGGGTGGTTATAGCGCCGTGCGCGGTGGTTATTACGCCCGCTCTGGCATCGCTCCCGTCGTCGGTATGTTGGATTTCAAACGTCATCTAACGCCGTTCATGCGCTCTTGCCCTGCTGCTCCGGCTCGTCGATTTCGAACGTTACGGCATCCTTCACCCGCTCTTCCGTCAGCGCAAAGTCGAGCACCTCGCGCACGTTCTCCACATAATGAAACGTTACGCCTTTAAGGTAAATATCCGGTATTTCCTCTATATCCTTGCGGTTGTCCTTACAAAGGAGTATGTCGGTTATGCCCGAACGCTTCGCCGCAAGTATCTTCTCTTTTATTCCGCCGACGGGTAATACTTTCCCCCGAAGCGTAATCTCGCCCGTCATTGCCGTGTTCGCGCGTACTTTCCGTTGGGTTAATGCCGAGGCGATTGACGTCGCAATGGTTATACCGGCGGAGGGACCGTCTTTCGGCGTCGCACCTTCCGGCACGTGTATGTGTATGTTCCATTGCTCGAAGATCCGGTAATCAACGTCCAAGAGATCAATATGCGCTTTGATAAACTCAAGCGCAATCACCGCGCTTTCCTTCATCACGTCACCCAAATTGCCGGTTAACGTCAGCTTTCCGGGCTTGCCCTTGCTCAACGAAGTCTCTATAAAGAGTATCTCTCCGCCTACGCTTGTCCATGCCAAACCCGTTACTACGCCGGCGTATTCATTACCTTGATAGATGTCTCTATAATACGGCGCCTTGCCCAAAAGCGGCTCTATCTGCTCGGGCGTGATACTCGTATTGACGTTCTCTTCTTCGCTTGCAATCTTAAAGGCGATACGCCGCATGCACTTTCCGATCTGTTTCTCCAACTGGCGCACGCCGCTCTCGCGGGTGTACCGTTCGATTATCGTTTCGAGCGAATCCTTGTTGAACTTTATCTTAACGTCAGTCTTGTCTATCCCGTTGTTCTTCAATTCGCGGGGAATAAGATGGCGCTTGGCGATTTCAATCTTCTCTTCAGTGATGTATCCGGACAGTTCGATTATCTCCATTCGGTCCAAGAGAGGGCGCGGGATAGTGCTTAAATCGTTGGCTGTAGCTACGAACAAAACGTTCGACAGGTCGTAATCCACGTCGAGATAGTTGTCGTGAAACGTGCTGTTTTGTTCGGGGTCGAGCACTTCAAGCAGTGCCGACGAGGGGTCGCCCTGTAGCGTAGCTTGCGATACTTTGTCTATTTCGTCGAGTATGAACACCGGGTTCGACGAGCCTGCCTTTTGTATGCTCTTTATTATACGTCCCGGCATGGCACCCACGTAGGTACGTCTGTGCCCGCGTATCTCGCTCTCGTCGTGCACGCCGCCTAACGAGACGCGGACGTATTTCCTCTTCATTGCCGACGCTATACTTTTGCCCAACGAGGTCTTGCCCACGCCCGGAGGACCGTATAAGCACAGTATCGGCGCTTTCAGATCCGACCTTAATTTCAACACCGCAATATATTCAAGGATGCGCTCCTTTGCTTTCTCCATCCCGTAATGGTCGCGGTCGAGTACTTTGCGGGCACGTGCAAGGTTGAGATCGTCCTTTGTAAACTCGTTCCAAGGCAATGAGACGAGCTGCTCCAAATAATTTAATTGTATGGCGTATTCGGGGCTTTGGGCGTTGAAAGTGTCGAGTTTGTCAAGCTCTTTTGTAAATAACTCCTTCACGTCGTCGCTCCATTTCTTCTTCTCCGCCTTCTTTACAAGCTCCGCGTGTTCGGGGCTTCCTTCGCCTCCCGCCAGCTCTTCTTTGATGTTCTTTATCTGCTGTTGGAGAAAGTATTCCCGCTGTTGCTCGTCCAATTCCTCACGTGTCTTGCTGCGTATCTCCTGCCGGAGCTCAAGCAGTTGTATGTCGCGGTTCATCAAACGCAGCGTTTTTAGACACCGCTCCGACATCGACGTGGTCTCCAGCAAGTCGGCTTTCTCCGACGCCGCGAAGTTCATATTAGTGCATACGAAATTAAGAGCAAGCGTCTCGTTTTTTATGTTATTCATCGCGATAAGCGATTCGTTCGCCATCTCGTCGCTCTTTTTTACGTAGTCGGTAACCAGCTCGCGCAGGTCGGCAATAGCCATCGAGTAAGTGCTCTTCTCGGCTTTCGTACGCGGTAATGTCTCCGACATCCCCACGGCATATCCCTCATTGAAAGGCTGATGCTTAGTCAGACTCGTCATCCGGCACCGCCCCAAGCCTTGTATTATTGCCGTGATGCTATGAGTGTCCGGCATTTCGATAATACGTACCAACCGTCCGAACACACCGCAAGGATAGATGTCATTCTTCGTCGGATTATCTATCCTCGCGTCTTTCTGGCACAATACGGCAATCGTTGTGTCGCTTTTGTCCTTTAAGTATTGCATTAACGCGAGGCTGCGGGCGCGACCTATGAGTATCGGAGTAATGATGCCGGGAAAGAGAACCATATTCCGCGTGATGAGGAACGGCACCTTCTCCATCGTTTCCTCGCCGCTCAAAAGAGCATCTATGTCTCCTTCATAATCGGCAATCATTTGTATTGTCGGGTTCCTGTCGCTTCGTCTCATATCTCTTTTCATTGCCTTTTCTTTGTGCATCTATACGTCAAAACGCCGTGCAAAGGTAGCTCTTTTCGCAGGGAACACACAAATAAATGCACGTTTTTGACTCATCACATTGCGCCTCGAATCCACACGTTTTATATTTTCAATACGTAGCTTTAATATCCTGAAACCGCCGCTTTTACACTCTAAAAACGCCGCTTTTACACCCTAAGAACGGCGCTTTTACACCCTAAGAACGGCGCTTTTACATTCTGAAACCGATGGTTTAATACTGTACGGACATACAATCAAGAAAGCGAGACCTGCGTGCGTATCCCCGTGAGCTTATATCGTGCCCGTTTTGAAAAGCGGGGAAGGTCAACTTTGAAATTATGCCGCGCGTTTGTAGAGCTCGGGAATTCGTTGCGCAGCGTCTCCTGTCGTAGCGTTTGAAAGCATATTGAGCGGAGATGCTATAAATGACAAAAAGGAGTAAGCGCCGGGCGGCGCGTACTCCAAAAGATATAAATAAATTGAGATTGCCGGAGTTACTTCACTTCGAGCGTGAACGAGTCTATATCGACGTACCCGCCCGTCGTTTCCGTTGCGTAATTGTAAATTGCGAAGCGGTTGCCCACGAAGTTTATCAGGCTGTAAGTCATCGTCATCTTCTCCCCGACCGTCCGCCATACGCCGTGTTCCTTATAATAGAATGTTGCGGTATTGGCTTTGAAGTCGCAGACGATACGCAGGTCGACGGTGGTGGAGCCGTCGTCGATCAGCGTGAGTTCGAAGTCTTTCATCGCCCCGAAATAATCGCCGTCGCCGAGATCGGATTGGGTGTACTTATCGTAGTTCTGTATTCCTTTGCTCATATAAACATAATACAGCCCTCCGGTTTTCTTCACTCCGACCGTTCCGGAGCGGTATTGGAGCATGCCGAGGCCGGCGAAGTCGCCGTCGTTCATGTGCGATACATCCATTGAGATGGTGCCGTAACACGTTGGCGCGACGGTGCGTTGTGTGATGGTGTTGCGTGCGTGGAAGAAATCCTCACATATATGCACGGCGGTCAGACGCAGGTTGCCCGGGTTGGCGGTGAGGCTCCACGCGTCGTTATCCGGGTTGTGGTTCCATTCCCAGACGGGGTCGAGCTTGGCAGACGAGAAGTCGTCGCTCTTTGCAACGGATGATGTCGAGACCGTTCCGCGCGACTGTACGGGCGCCGCCATAACGGCATCTACATAACTGCCGTTATTACCGAAGACGACCGAGCCGTCGGAGAAGAACGTCGTGTTAGCTATAACGGGGCTGCGTCCGAGCGAGCCCATGTTGGCGTGAAAGAAGCCGTAGTATGTCGGGTTGCCGTTAGCGTCAAGGTCGGGAGTGTCTATTATCCGGCCTTGCGACACGCCGTTCTGCGTGCATTTGCTCCCCGTACTGTCCTTCACCGGACCGGACAAGGCGAGGTTCGGCTCATACGGTCCGTCGATGTTCTCCGACCGCATAAGCACGCTTGAACACGTGCCGCCAATCCACATCACCATCGTGAAGTAATAATAATTCCCTATTTTGAAGAGATGATACCCCTCGGTGTCGTTGTATATCCCCCTGTCTGCGCTGAAGTCATACACTTCAACGGCGGAGTTAAGATCGAGGCTGCTGTCGAGCCGGTATATCTTTTCGTCGTGGGCGCGGCAGATATACGCCGTGCCGTCGTCGTCGAAGAAGAGAGAAGAGTCGTAGAATATCGGGTTGCAAGAGGAGATGATCTCCCAATCGCCGGCGGGGTCGGCGGTACGCGAGATATACGACATGCCCTCGGTGTAGATATTCCAAAGGCAATAGAAATATCCGTCGTGATAGGTCAGCGACGAAGCCCACGAACCCTGCGCGTAGATGTCGTTGCGGTAGTTACCCGACTCGCTGTTGTACACGTGGTTGTGATAATACCCGTTAAGCGAAGAGAGCTTGCACTCCTCCATCGACGCGGCGGGGCAATGCCCGACTATATCCGACACGTGCCCTATTATCTCCCAGCCGACCATATCCTTGCTGTGAAGGACGGCAACCGCCGGGGCAAAGTGCATAGTAGTGGAGGTCATGTAATAATCATCGCCGACTCGGACGATAGACGGGTCGGGCATATCGGCGTACATTATCGGGTTGGTGAACGTCAACAACAGACTCTCCGTCGTGTTCCCGTCGTCCGTGTTGTTCTCCTCTTCCGTATTCGGCTCGGTCAGCACCACCTGCAACGTGTCGTCGTTTCCGCACCCGCAGACCAACGGAAGCGCTATCAACAATAAATAAATAATTCTCTTCATTCTCTTCTTTGTGTGGAAAGGGATGCCGCACGGGCGACAACCGGACGGCATCCCGACTAACTTAAAATCACATTATGTTTTTACCGGCAATATCCGCAAAGTTAGTCCTCGGGATAAACATTCGTAGCGTACACGCGGTTTATCTGCACTTGGTGGTTTTCGCCGCCGATAGTCCAAAAGCCTGCAATGTAGATATGCGATACGTCAACCTCCTTATAGTCGTCCGTGCTATCACCGATGTATTGGCTCTGATTTTCAAGGTCGATAATGGAAAGCCCTGTATTGGTGATATCATAATTAAAAGGAGTAGCCCAATAGTTATTC
>JAJPZE010000237.1 GCA_021204565.1 Prevotella sp.
TCGTGCCTCGCCTTTTGGCAGCGGGCGGTATGCCGGACAATGCTTAACAACTTCAATATTGCGCAGGGAATGGACGCACGGATTAAGTCCTCGCTCGCCTTAGACGACTTCAACCGCGCACTTGAGCTTGCCCCGTCAAATGCATATATCTATTACGACCGCGCCTCGCTACGTATCTCTGCCGGCGACACCGCCGCAGCTATTGGGGACTATACGACAGCCATACGCCTCGAACCGCACCTCGCCGAAGCGTATTATAACCGCGGTTTGCTCTATTATGAACAAGGGGACAACGTCTCCGCGACACGCGATCTCGGCAAGGCGGGAGAGCTCGGATTATATGATGCTTACTCGGTTATGAAACGAATGAAATAATATGATTATCCTGTATATAATAGTTGCAATCGCCGTCGGATATGCGCTCGGATATCTCCTTCAACGGGGCTCGCGGCAAGCGGCTGAGACGAAAGCGGAGATGCTCGCCGCGAGGCTAGACGAAGCGAAAGCGGATGCCGAGCGGCAGATGAATCAAGTAAAGAACGATTGCCAAGCCCGGCTCTTTCAAGCGGAGAGCAAGTATAAAGAGCAACTCGGGCAGCTGAACGAGGCGCACGAACGCCGGATGCAGCAACAGCTTGAGCTGCTTAAAGAGCAGCTTGCGAATCTCTCCGTGAAGTCGTTAAAGGAACGCGCGGCAGAGCTGTCGGCACTGAACACCGAGCAGTTATCCCGTATTCTTAACCCGCTCAACGAGCGTATCGCGCAGATGAAAGAGGCGGTGGAGAAGAGCAATATACAACAAACCGAAACCTCCGCACGTCTCGGAACGGCAATCAAACATACTGTAGAGCAAGCGGAAAAGCTCGGAAAAGCAACCGACAATCTCGTGTCCGCACTTTCGCACGACAATAAGTATCAGGGCAATTTCGGGGAGATGCACCTCCGTCAGATGTTAGAGAACATGGGCTTCGAACGGGGCAAGCAGTTTGAGGAACAGGTTACTTTGCGCGATGAGAACGGCGAAGCGATACTCAACGATGCAACCGGCAACCGCATGCAACCCGATGTTATACTCCATTTCCCCGACCGCCGCGACATCATTATCGACGCCAAAACGTCGATGAATGCGTTCTTCCGCTACAGCGATAAATCGCTCTCCGACAGCGACAGACACGAGGCGCTTAAAGATCATATCGCCGCTTTGAGGACACAGGTGAAGTCGTTATCGCAGAAAGGATATTGGCGCCAATATGTTCAGAAAGGCATTAAACTCGACTTCGTGGTTATGTACGTGCCCTCGGAAGCGGCGTTCAACCTCGCCGCATCGGAAGATATAAATCTATGGAATGATGCGTTTAATGTCGGCGTATTCATTACCGGACCGCAGAATTTATATGCTTTGTTGCGGCTCCTTGAGGTGTCTTGGAAACAAGTGGCGCAGGTTGAGAACCAACAGAACATCATCAATTGCGCCAACGATATAGTAAAGCGCGTACAACTTTTTTATGAGCGTTTCCTCAATGCCGACGCGGCAATAAAGAAGACGCAGAAGTGTTTCGACGAGCTTAAAACAACCCTTGCGCCCTCCGGACCAAGCATTATAACATCCGCCAACAAGCTCCTTTCATACGGCGCACACGAGGACACCTCGCGCCGGCGCGCTCTGCCCAAAGAGGGAACGAATCAATAAATCCCGTGCCGGCGGCGCCATTAAACGGGGTAATTGAGGTTCTCTTCCTTTATATTATCTAAAAGGAGAAGGAAGCGGCGGGCTTCATAGCGCGCCATAGGCAGGTTCATAAGCAGGTAATTGCCGCAATCTTTCGCGCTTGCGCCGGGCACATCACCGTCAAATCCGGCAATAAAAGCGAACATACGGCGCACGAGGGGGAGTATGTCGCGCGCCGTGAGGTCGCCTTTAAGGATAAGGTAATTGCCCGTCAGGCAACCCATCGGACCCCAGTAGATGACCCTCTCGCCCCATTCCGCGTCGTTGCGGAGATACGTTGCGGCGAGGTGTTCAATAGTGTGCAACTCCGGCGCTCCCATCACCGGCTCGCGGTTGGGCTCGCGCATACGGATGTCGAAAGTGGTGAGTGTCTCTGTCCCGACGCTGTCTTTGCGCGAGACATATATACCCCGCAAAAGGCGGAGATGGTCAACGGTGAACGAGGGTATCTTGTTCATTATGCTTCTTTATAAACGTTTAAGAAAGTCTGTCAGGGCGCGGAAACTATTCTCCGAGACCCGTTCCCAGAAGTTATCGTATTGCCTCCCGCTCCGGTCTTTAAGCGGGTTGTCGCTAATCACGCGGAACGAAATGAACGGGCACGAGCGCAGGAAACACGCCTGGGCAATAGAGCAACTCTCCATATCAACCGCAACGGCCGAGGGGAAATGAGTGAGGATTTGCAGCACGTCAGCCCTTTTCGATATAAACTTGTCGCCCGTCGCAATCAGCCCCGAGCGCACGCCGGGCGTTGCTTCCGCCACCGCCACGAGCCTCTTGTCCGCTTCAAACACGGCGGGTAAGCCCTGTATCTGCCCGTATTGACATCCGCTCCCGCAATCCGCGTCGTGATAAACCGTCGCCGACGAGGCGACAACATCAAGCGGCTCGACATCATCCGACGCGCCGCCCGCCACGCCCGTAGATATAATACAATCGGGACAGTAACGGCGCATCAACTGCGTCGCAACTAAGGCGGAGTTCACCTTTCCAATCCCCGAACGGGTTATCACAAGCTCTCTCCCGCCGTCAATCGTTTGGCAATAATACTCTCCCCCTTCCCCGTCTGTCTCCCTCTTGCAGGGCAACAGACGAAGGAGCAGACGCAACTCCCTGTCCATCGCAACTATTATACCTATCTTCATCGGTCTCCTCTTTATTCTGCACAAAAG
>JAJPZE010000188.1 GCA_021204565.1 Prevotella sp.
GTCCATATTGTTCGTAGATTATTAGTTATAAATCTTTTCAATCATAGGTTTTACAAGGGCAAAGATATACAAAAGAGGACGTAAACCACGTGTATTCGGAGCAAAATTTATACTTTTGCACCAAAAGTAATATTTGTAAACACCTTAATACAACACAGCTATGACACTCTCTCTGACCGGCATAATCATCGCCGCAGCTACGTTCCTCATCATCGGTATCTTTCATCCCGTCGTCGTTAAGACGGAATATTACTTCGGCACTCGTGCGTGGTGGGTGTTCCTCGTGGCGGGTTTGGGCGCGTGCGCGGCGGCGTTATTCATCACGAACGTTATACTCTCGTCGGTTGCGGGCGTAGTCGGGGCGTCGTGCCTGTGGAGCGTCAGCGAGCTGTTTACCCAGAAGAAGCGCGTCGAAAAGGGATGGTTCCCCATGAACCCGCGCAGGAAAAACGAATATAAACCCGCAGACAAGGGATGAGAAATGAAGACGATATGGATTGCCGTAGGCAAGACGGCGGACAGCCGCCTCGCCGAACTGACCGGGGAATACATAACAAGAACGGCGCATTACATGCCGCTCGAAACCGTTATTATCCCCGAATTGAAGAATACTAAGGCGCTCTCCATAATCCGGCAAAAGGAGCTCGAGGGCGAGAGGATATTACGTCTCGTCGAGCCAAACGACTTCTTAGTCCTGCTCGACGAGCACGGCAAAGAATACACGTCGTTGGAATTTGCGGAGTGGCTTCGGGGCAGACAGCAATCGTCACGCCGGCTCGTGTTCGTCTCCGGCGGACCGTACGGCTTCTCTCACGAGGTGTACGACCGGGGCAGCGCGTTGCTCTCGCTCTCCCGGATGACCTACTCGCACCGGATGGTTCGCCTCTTTTTCGCCGAACAACTATACCGCGCGTGCACCATTATAAAGGGCGAACCATATCATCACCAATAACGGTTACGCGCCGCCATATCCCCCGCCGGCACATCGTCAATACGCACAAACGGCGGACGCCGGCCCTGCCCGGCGCGGAATAAAACCCCCGTTCTTGCGGTGTTTGTATTCGCAAAATCACTAACTTTGCACGCCGACAAAACAAATAACAATATAAAATACAACAGCTATGAATGTTACGGAAAGACAACAATTGAACCGCAACTTGGCGCAAATGCTTAAGGGCGGAGTGATAATGGATGTAACGACACCGGAGCAGGCGCGTATTGCGGAGCAGGCGGGCGCGTGCGCGGTAATGGCGTTGGAGCGTATCCCCGCAGACATCCGCGCGGCGGGCGGCGTGTCGCGTATGAGCGACCCGAAGATGATTCGCGGCATACAAGAGGCGGTCAGCATCCCCGTGATGGCGAAATGCCGCATAGGGCATATCGCCGAAGCGCAAATCCTCCAAGCGATAGAGATTGATTACATAGACGAAAGCGAGGTGCTTTCGCCCGCCGACGACGTCTTTCATATCGACAAAACAAAGTTCGATGTCCCCTTTGTGTGCGGCGCCAAGAACCTCTCCGAAGCGCTCAGACGTATTGCCGAAGGCGCTACGATGATACGTACGAAAGGCGAACCGGGCACCGGAGACATCGTCCAAGCCGTGCGCCATATGCGTATGATGCAAAGCGAAATACGCCGCCTTGTCTCTATGGCGGACGACGAATTGTACGAAGCGGCGAAACAGCTGCAAGCGCCGTATGAGCTCGTAGCTTACGTACACGCTAACGGGCACTTGCCTGTTGTCAACTTTGCAGCGGGCGGAGTGGCGACACCGGCGGACGCGGCGCTGATGATGGAGTTGGGCGCCGAGGGCGTGTTCGTCGGCTCGGGCATCTTCAAAAGCGGCAACCCGGCTAAGAGGGCGGCAGCTATCGTGCAGGCAGTTACGAACTTTAAGGACGCCAAAATGCTCGCCAAGCTCAGCGAAGACTTGGGCGAGGCAATGGTCGGCATAAACGAACAGGAGATAAATCTGCTGATGGCGGAGCGCGGGAAGTAAACGGCAATGAGGGTTGCGGTACTGGCGTTGCAAGGCGCGTTCATAGAGCACGAACGGCGCCTGGCGGAGTTAGGGGCGGAAACATTTGAGGTCCGTCAGCCCGCCGACTGGGAACAGGCGAAAGACGCGCTAATCATTCCCGGAGGCGAAAGCACCACTCAAACGAAACTGCTCCACGACTTATGCCTCTTCGAACCTATCCGGCAGGCGATTGCGAACGGACTTCCCGTGTTCGGAACGTGTGCCGGACTGATACTATTAGCCAAGCACGTGGAGGACGAAAGCAGGGAATACATCGCCACTATGGATATATCAGTCTGCCGCAACGCTTACGGCAGACAGCTCGGCAGCTTTCATACCGTCGCGCCCGTTGCGGGTGTAGGCGGCGACATACCTATGACTTTCATACGCGCGCCGTACATTAAGGAGGTGTACGGCGCGACGGCAACCGCCCTCGCAACCGTGGACGGGCATATCGTCGCCGCACGGCAAGGCCGCCAACTCGTTACCGCCTTTCACCCCGAACTCGACCCCGACACGCGCCTCCATAACTACTTCCTCCGCCTCGCGCAGGGGGAGTAACGCACCTGACAAACAGTGATTACGACAGATGAAAATAGATAAAGACAATTGGCGTGATGTTGACTTCAACATCGACAGCCTGTGGATTATCGGACCGCGTGCAAAGGGCGGAAAGAGGGAAAATAATTATCACGGGAACTTCGTCCCCCAAGTTCCCGACCATCTGATACGCAGATACACCGAAGAAGGAGAGACGGTATTGGATATGTTTATGGGGAGCGGCACGACGCTTTTCGAGTGCGAACGCCTGGAAAGAAATTATATCGGTTGCGACATAAACGAGGAAATGATTGCTTACG
>JAJPZE010000100.1 GCA_021204565.1 Prevotella sp.
AAACGGCTTCGGGCGCATTGCGCCTGAGTTAGTTTTGTTCGATATGGACGGCACCCTCTTCGACTCTATGCCCAATCACGCCGTCGCATGGACACGCGCCTTCGAAAGCGTCGGCGTACGTTTTACCCCCGAAGACGCATACATAACCGAAGGCGCAAGGGGGATTGACACCATCAGGAAATACGTTTACAATCAGAAAGGAAAGAACCTGACGGAAGCGCAAGCACAGGAAATATACGACGAAAAGGCGCGTATCTTCGCCTCGCTCCCTGTGCCCGAGATTATGGCAGGGGCAATCGAGCTGATGGAGAAGATTACCGCCGGCGGGATGACAATCGGTATCGTAACAGGCTCGGCGCAACGTCCGCTCATCAGCCGCATACTCTCCGATTTCGGCAAATATGTCTCCGAAGAACGCATCATCACCGCTTTCGACGTCGAAAAGGGCAAGCCCGACCCTGAGCCATATATTCAGGGGATGAGGAAATGCGGGGGTGCGAAGCCTTATGAGACAATCGTAGTGGAGAATGCACCTTTGGGCATACGCTCCGGGCACTTGTCCGGAGCATTCACCATAGCGGTGAATACCGGGCCGTTAGACGACGAATTGCTCAAAGCCGAACAGCCTGACTTGCTCCTTAAATCCATAAACGAACTCGCCGCTTGTTGGGACTTTCTGCGCAATGATTGCGTGCGCATGCGCCGAAGTTAGTATGTGTTTTGTTTGCCCGTTCATACGTTTTTACCTACCTTTGCCCGGCTTTTATGCATACGCGAAAGACCGACTCGGAGAGCGTTCCGGGCGGCGGTAAAAAGGAAATAATATATAATAAACTGATAGAAATGAACATTCAATTCGAAGCGCAAGACAAGATAAACGGTCTCATGACAATCACCGTCGAGGAGAGCGATTACGCCGGCGAGGCGGAAAAAGAAATGAAGAATTACCGTCGGAAAGCCGTTATGCCCGGCTTTCGTCCGGGTAATGTGCCGATGGGTATGATAAGGAAGATGTACGGCACGGCAGTGAAGGCGGAGATAGTGAACAAGCTTGTCAGCGAGCGGTTGGCCGAATACATAAAGGAGAACAATATCCGGATGTTGGGGCAGGCGTTGCCTTCCGAGGGGCAGGAGCCGCAGGATATTGAGAAAGACACAACGCTAAAGTTCGTCTTCGACATCGCTGTTGCTCCCGAGTTTACGGTTGATGTATCCGAAAAGGACAAGGTTGACTATTATAAGATAAAGATAGACGACGAGTTGATTGACCGCCAGGTAGATATGTTCGCCTCGCGTATGGGGAGCTACGTTACCGTCGACGAGTATGCCGACCGGGATATGCTAAAGGGCACGTTGACGGAATTGGACGCGGATAACAAGCCAAAGGACGGCGGATTAGTTGTCGAGGATGCAATCGTGATGCCCTCATACGTTAAGGACGAGGGTCAGAAGAAACTGTTCGACGGGGCGAAGAAGGGCGGTATGCTTGTCGTTACTCCGCGCCTGATGTACGGCGATACCGAGCTTGCGGCGTTGCTTAAAACGGATAAGGACGAGGCGCTCAAGCACGACGGGGCGTTCTCTTACGAGCTGAAAGAGATTACCCGATACGAGAAGCACAAGATTGATAAGGAGCTGTTTGATAATGTATACGGCGCCGGGACGTGCGCCGGCGAAGAAGAGTTCAGGGAAAAGATTAAAGAAGGTCTTGCCGTACAGTTAGCGTCGGACAGCGATTATAAATTCCTCACCGACGTGAGGGCATTGATAGAAAAGAAGATCGGCACGCTGACTTATCCCGACGAGCTGTTGAAACGCATAATGCTTGCCGGAAGCGAAGATAAAGACAAGGAGAAGATAGATAAAAACTACGACCTCAGCCTCCGGCAACTCACTTGGCACCTGATAAAGGAAGACCTTGTCCGTAGATATGAAATACGGGTTGATGACGCTGATGTGAAGAACGTCGCAAAGGAGTCGGCGCGTGTTCAGTTCGCGCAATACGGGATGAATAACGTGCCTGATGATTATCTCGAAAACTACGCCGGCGAGGTGTTGAAGAAGGGCGAAAATATCGACGGATTTGTCGACCGCGCCATTGAAATAAAGCTTGCCGCGGCGTTGAAGACAAGTGTGAAGCTCGTAGAAAAGGAGGTTTCATTAGACGAGTTTAACAAAATGGCGGAGTAAAATTTACCCGCACAAATAACTTTTTTATTAGAAAATTTGCGGCGCTTCCCGTATTTTTCCCTTATCTTTGTGGATAAAGAAAGGGGCAAATACGGGGATCGCTCCGTTTATGCCCGTCAAATAACGAACAAACGGCACACATATTATGACAAACAATTACAGGGATTTCAGACGCTTCGCCGCAGACAAACAAGGCATCAACGGTATGGTTATCGACGACGTGATAAGCGCGCAAAACCATTATCTCAACCCTTATATACTCGAAGAACGACAGCTGAACGTTACTCAAATGGATGTTTTCTCGCGCCTTATGATGGAGCGCATCATCTTTCTCGGCACACCTATTGACGATTATACAGCCAATACCCTCCAGGCTCAAATGCTTTATCTCGACTCCGTCGACCCGGGCAAAGATATCTCCGTGTATATCAATTCTCCGGGCGGGAGCGTGGTTGCCGGCTTGGGTATCTACGACACTATGCAGTTCATCTCTTCCGATGTGAGCACTCTCTGCACCGGCATGGCGGCGTCGATGGCTGCCGTTTTGCTCGTCGCCGGGCAAGAGGGGAAGCGCCAGGCGTTGCCTCACAGCCGGGTGATGATACACCAGCCGCTCGGCGGAGTCCAAGGACAGGCGTCGGATATAGAGATTGAGGCGCGGGAGATACAGAAGTATAAGAA
>JAJPZE010000135.1 GCA_021204565.1 Prevotella sp.
CCGACCCCTTTTACCGGGCCCCGAACCGGGGGGTCAGGGCGGCCGGCGGGGTTGCGTGCGGGCGGTTTAAGTTAACGTTTCGGGGTCGTCGGGCCCGGCAAAACGCTAAAAGAATACTTATTTTGCGCGGTTCAAAAGCATAGTATAATTAATATGCATTCTTTTGCGGCATTCTTTTGCGGTGTAAAAAAAAGGCGAACAATAGTTGACGTTCGGCGCCGGAAAAATTCTCGAAAAAAACATACAATTTCTCTTGCACGTCCGGTTGTTAATCATTACATTTGCGGTCGTATAAAGAAAGGGGGTGAAATCCGTGAAAGACACGCCGCTGTCTCACGCAGAGCACCTTCCGCATTTAAGACATTTCATCTATGACAGATCATCATCCGACGACGCGCGTGTCCGCGGTTTCGTATTCGTC
This sequence comes from Prevotella sp., assembly GCA_021204565.1. Taxonomy (GTDB): domain Bacteria; phylum Bacteroidota; class Bacteroidia; order Bacteroidales; family Bacteroidaceae; genus Prevotella. The sequence continues at coordinate 422 of JAJPZE010000135.1, forward strand.
TTGGCTCGACGCCATCGACGAGTTGCCTCTCGAGGAGCAGGTATATGCTTTCCGTGCGGTATATATGTATCTTCACCGGGGAGTGGAGCCTCCGGCGGATTATCCTTTGACGGCTCGGGTGATCTTCAAGATGGCCAAGCCGCAGATAGACAAGAACACCGAAAGGTATGACAACGGGTGCAGCGGAGGGAGGCCCAAGAGCGTGAAAGCCGGCGAGTTACGGCGAAAAAAACAGGCAGGCAGCGGGGAGCTGAGCATAGATTACGGCGGCTCTGAAGGGGCTAACTGCCTGAGTGCCGGCGAGTTACAGGAAAAAAAACAGGTTGCTCAGGAGCGAAAAACCATAGGTTATGGCCCGGAGAAACCTAATGATAATGAAGATGAAGATGAAGATGTAGATGTATATGAAGATGTAGATGAAGATGATGATGCATCTACGCTGTCGCGTCGTCTGCCGTCGCGGAAAGAGAAGTTTACGGATAAGGACGCGGTGGAGGTGCTCTTGTATTACAACCGCAGTCTTCATGCGTCGGGGGCGCGTTTGGCAGAGGCGAAGGGGCGGAGCGAGCGGCGTCTTCGGAGCATAACCGCGCGGTTGAGAGAGTACGGCCGGGACGGGGTGAGGACGGTTATCGACAAGGCGATGGCGAGCGACTTTCTCAACCATGTGATGCGCAACGGTCCCGCCGACTTGGATTGGATTATGGGTCCGGAGCATTTCATGCGGGTGCTTGAGGGGAAATACGACAATAGAGACGATAAAGATGTTTATGAACGAACAGAACAAACGAACGACGGGCGTGGAGACAGGAATATCGATACCATGCAAAGACTCTTGGCAAGAAACGTACCCGAGCATTGAGTCGGTTTTGAAGGCTTTTTCGCCGGCGGAGCAATGGCGGTTTGCCAAGGACGGGGACAGGGCGTACAACCGTTATTACCCGTCGATGCGGCGTATGCGGGAATATTACGGGACGGAGGCGGCGGTCGTGTGGCTGTTGCCCCAGGTGGCGAATTTCGTGGAGTATTGCGGTGTGGACCGCCAGCGGGAAGACGCGCGTATGACGGAGTTTGCGTATATGGTGACGGGGCTGTACGATTACCTGACCGTCGGGGAGCTGTTGCTCTTCTTCGCGCGGATGAAAGCGGGCGTATACGGGAAGGTGTATGCGCGGTTCGACCCTTTGCTCGTCGGCGATTACCTGAAGAAGTTCGACGCCGAGCGGAAAGAGACGCTTCGCCGGCGCAACGCGGAGATACAGCGGCGGGCGGAGGAGGAGCGCGCCGAAGCGGCGCGGCGGCGGAGAAAGGAGATGGCGGCGAGGGGCATCAGCTCGTGGGACGAGTACGTCGCTTCCCCTTATTGGCCGCCTCGGGGCTTCCTCAAAAAGTTCGGCGCAGACGGCAAGACGGAGCCCGACCTCAGGACGATATTCCGCCCGAAGAGGGTATGAGCGCGCTCCGGCGAGGGGCGGGGAGAGAAAAATTACTCACCAACTCTTCGCGCTTACCCGCCCGATTTATTATCTTTGCACACGCATACACACGTACGCAATGCACGCACAAGTGGTTTACGTTTAACATTACTCTGTTATGGCAAGAAAGAAACACCGGCTCTGGACGCCCGAAACGAAAGCCGAGCTAAGAAAGACGTTGCCCGAAAAACTTAATAGGTTCGGCGAATGGTTTTTCTCCGATGAAGGCGGCAAGCCCTATCTTATCATTAAAGACAGGCGGGCAATACTCAAATGAAAATATATCTCGATACAAACATCGTGATATACATGCTCGCCGGCGAGAACGACAATATCGACGGCAATACATGGATGTTGCTCACCGACCCGGAAAACCTGCTCTATACGAGCTCGGTGTGCGTGCAGGAGCTCGTATACCTTAAACAAAAAGGCAAAGTGTTCTCCGAAAAGAAACGGCATAAGGACGGAAAGACGGAGGAGACACTTGTCGACAGAATATTGCGGCTCGGCGCGGAGATTGTCCCGTTCAACGAGCACCACCTGCGGCAACTCGAACAACTGCCCCTGCTTGACGACAAGTGCGACCCTAACGACCGCGCAATCATCGCGCAAGCAATATCCGACCAGGCCGTCCTCGTCAGCTCCGACCGCGAGTTCGTACACTACCTTAAATACGGACTCAATCTACATCAAAACTTCAGATAACAACCCCACAGGGTGAGGTGCGTACCGCAGACAACGTCGGAGATAGCGCCTGCGGCTTACAAAATGATGATATATCTAACGTCGGAGACGTTAGATATGGATAATAGCCATGCTCCGGCGAGGGGCGGGAGCGGCGCAAAGCTCATAGCCCCGAGATGTACGACACCTCTTCGGGGGTCAGAGAATAGAGGGAGTAAACCGCCGCGTCGATAGCGCTCTGAACGGACGCAGAGGGATGGGCAATCATCTCTTTACAC
>JAJPZE010000158.1 GCA_021204565.1 Prevotella sp.
TTCGGAGAACAGAGATATATACTCTATTCTTTTTGTGGTGAGTGTGATTTGTTTAAGAGACAGATATGCGTTCGTGAAGAAAAAGTACCTAAATTTGCACGCGATAAAAACGGGGGTTCTTATCTCCCAAGAAACGAGTTAAGTTTAATTATTAATAAGGTTATGAAAAAGTTATTGATTGTATTGGCATTCGTCAGCGTATCGGTTGCGACGATGGCCCAAGATGAAGAACCGGCGCTCAAGTACAGTGTTGCAACCAACTCTTTCTGGAGCAATTGGTATGTACAGGCTAACTTCAACTGGAGCGCTTTCTATTCAACGGAAGAGCATCAAATGGGTCTTTCACATTCTCCGTTTAAGAGCTTCCGCTCCGCTCCGAACTTCTCTGTTGCAGTAGGTAAGTGGTTTACTCCGAGTATCGGTCTGCGTACAAAGTTTTATGGTGTTTGGGGTCGTGAGGTTTTTTCAGACAGTAAAGACCTCAACAAGTATCACTATTGGGACATTGAGGAGCAAGTTGTATTGAACCTGAGTAACTTGTTCTTCGGCTACAACCCGACTCGCGTATGGAACCTTTCGGCCTTCGGTGGTACAGGTTTTGACCACGACATGTCGGCAGGCATGACTGCAATGGTATATTCGCTCGGTCTTATAAGCCAGTGGCGCGTTGCAAAGCATTGGCAGATCAACCTTGAGGGTGGCTGGCTCTTCAAAGAGCACGATGCAGACAGCGATGGATATATTGGACACCTTGATAATGGCGGTACTTACTATAACAACCACGACCAACAGTTCTACCTTGAGGTTGGTTTGACCTACAATATCGGTATGTGCACTTGGAACAAGGTGCCCGATGTTGACGCTATCAAGGCTCTCTCGCAGGCACAGATTGATGCTCTCAACGCACAGCTCGCTGACGCTCTCGCAGAGAACGCACGTCTCAAGGATCTCCTTGCAAACCAGAAGCCGGTTGAGACCGAACCCGTTGTTATCAAGGAGCACACCAGCACTCCGGTATCCGTATTCTTCAACATCAACAAGACCGTTATCGCTAACGAGTCCGACCTCGTTGACGTGAAGACCGTTGCCGAGTACGCAAAGGAGAATGGTTCCGAGTTGCTCGTTACCGGTTTCGCCGACAGCGCAACGGGTAATGAGGAGATTAACCAGAAGCTCTCCGACGGACGTGCACAGACTTTGGCTGACGAGCTCGTTAAGATGGGTGTAAGCCCGGACAACATCGAGACTGTTGGTAAGGGTGGTGTAAACGACCTCTCACCGGTTTCCTACAACCGTCGCGCAACTGTCGAGGTTAAGTAATTAGGGTAAAATTAATTTTGACATAATGCGTCCCGCGCTCGTTACGAGTGCGGGACGTTTTGTTTGTTGGAGCGGCTGATCCCTCTGACAATAGGTCAAATCGTCCGCCGTAAGGTTTATTCATTCGGTTATTTGTGTAGTTAGAGAGCGTAAAAGCGCCGCTTTTAGGTTATAAAAGCGGCGCTTTTAGAGCCTAAAACCGCCGCTTATAGAGTGCTAAACCGCCGTTTTAGCGTTACAAGAAGGGCGTAATGAGCGGGCGGAAAGGGTATGATGAGTGATGTGTTGCATAGGAAAAGAGAAGTATGATGTTTGTCTATAATTGGATAAATATCTACTTTTGCGGTTAGAGCGAACGGGGTTGAACCAATATTACACACACAATACTATGGGGTTATATTCGGGAAACAACTTCATTGAAATCTTTATAAATTAAAACAATGAGTCGGGATAAAGAGACGATGAAAGCGGAGCTGCCGGAGAATGCGTTCCGTGAATTGAAGGAGGGCGAGGAGTATAAACCGATAATGTCTGCTGACAGGAAGCCGCGCGAGGTAACGGTATGGTCGGTCGTTTGGGGCTTGTTGATGGCTGTGATATTCTCCGCCGCGGCGGCTTATTTAGGTCTTCGTGTGGGTCAGGTGTTTGAGGCGGCGATACCGATAGCTATTATCGCGGTGGGTGTCTCGTCTGCCGCGAAGCGTCGTAACGCCTTGGGGGAGAACGTCATAATCCAGAGCATAGGCGCGTGCTCCGGCGTAGTTGTCGCCGGAGCGATATTCACGCTTCCCGCGTTATATATCATTCAGGCGAAGTATCCCGACGTTACGGTCAACTTCATACAGGTGTTTCTCTCGTCGTTGCTTGGGGGCGTGCTGGGCATCTTGTTTCTTATTCCGTTCCGGAAATACTTTGTGAAGGAGCAACACGGCAAGTATCCGTTCCCCGAGGCGACGGCTACGACGCAGGTTCTTGTGTCGGGAGAGAAAGGCGGCGAGCAGGCGAAGCCGCTTCTGATAGCGGGTATCGTCGGGGGCGTGTACGATTTTCTTGTCGCCACATTCGGCACGTGGGCGGAGGCGTTCTCCACCCGTGCGTTTGCCGCGGGCGCTTATGTTGCGGAGAAAGCGAAGCTCGTGTTCAGCATCAACACGTCGGCGGCGGTGCTGGGGCTCGGTTATATTGTCGGCTTAAAGTATGCCGCGATTATCTGCGCCGGGAGTGCGGTGGTGTGGTTTGTGCTTGTTCCCCTTATGCCGCTTATGGGCGACGGGGTCTTGACCGTGCTTAACCCGACGTTCGACATATCTTCGGCCGGGTCGGTTAGTGCGATGTCGCCGGAAGAGATCTTCAAGACTTTCGGGCGTCATATAGGCATTGGCGGTATTGCGATGGCGGGCTTAATCGGCATTATCAAGCAATGGAGCATTATAAAGGGGCCTGTAGCGCTTGCGGGAAGAGAGATGAAAAGCGGCGCAAACCGTGCCGGCGCGG
>JAJPZE010000216.1 GCA_021204565.1 Prevotella sp.
ACACCGCATAAAGCTATTGCCCGTTATTATAAATAAATGTTCCTTTTGTAGCTAAATAGAGCAAAAAAAACGTTATCGACCCGGTTTTTATTGCCTTATTCGTATTTTTCCGATAATTTTGACCCCGTTAATACAAACATAAAGGATATGAACAAGACGCGGTTAAACTATATCTCGTTCTCGGAAATGCGGGAGATTGTCGAGCAGCGTAATAAGGATAATGTGTCGCTCCCGTATATGCGGGGCGACATCGGGATGTTCTTTTCCGGCAATCCGACATTGGCTAACATCCTGCAAACCGGCGTACCCTATATCCTTGAAGAGCCGAGAATAGGGATGATCAGACGGGGTAGGGCGCGGGTTATGATAAATATGATTGAACGGGAACTTGGGGAGAACACGCTCGCATTCCTGAGTAAAGGAACGGTCGTGCAAGCTGAATGGTTCTCCCAAGACTTTGAGATGTGCGGCGTAATGACAAGTAACGAGCGGGTTAATATCGTCCACGGCATCCCCGCTTCCAACCTCGAGACGGGTGCCGCCCAAGTGATGATTATCCCCGTCGCGGCGGATGACGCGGCGTTGGCGTACCGCATGTTCGGCGTGATTTGGGAATTGATACATCAGGACGAACTCATCGACGAGGCAATAAACTTTACTCTGCAATCGTTAATCTGTTATTACAAACATCTCTTCCGCCGCGCCGAACCCGCTCCCGGCACGCGCACACCGCATACAAGGGCAATGTTCGAACGGTTTATTGCACTCATCAACGAGCATTGCCGCGAGCAACACGCCCTCGGTTTTTACGCCGGCAAACTGTGCGTAACCACAAGATACCTCGGCATAGTGGTGAAGAACACGAGCGGGATAACCGCCAAAGAATGGCTCGACCGCGCGTTAACCACCTCCGCAAAGGTACTCCTCCGCCATACCGACCGCCAAATAAACGAGATTGCCGATGCGCTTCACTTCCCCGCAACATCGTTCTTTTGCAAATTCTTCCGACGTATGACAGGGCTTACGCCACAGAGCTACCGGGCGGAGAAACACCCGCAAACCCTTTGATAACACGCCCTACCGGCGTCGGAAGATTTGTTCGATGTCGATGGAGAGGGTGGCGGAGATGGTGCGTCCGGTAGTTACCGGGGAATTGTATTCGAATATTTTCGGGCGATAGCCGAAGAGGTTATCAACTGCAACCAGGAGTGTATATGCCCGGCAGATACGTTGCGACAAGGCGAGTTTCCAGACGGAGTATGCCGGCGAATGAGTCAATATGTCTTGCGAGGTGTAGTCGTCGGAGTAGGTATAATAACTGACGCCAGAGAGGACGCGCCCGGAGAAGACGACATCATATTCATAGTTGCGCAGTGTGCGTCGGTAATCTATCTTGACGGTCAGGGAGTGCGGGCGCGTATCGCTGACGTTCAGTTGCCCTTTACGCGGGAAAGCGTGAAAATAAGAATACGAAATCTTCGCGCCTATACCGCAGGGATAGCGCGCCATTAGCGAGATATCGGCTCCGAAAAGGTTCCGCCCCTCGATATTCCGGTACACCATTGCGCCGCTCGACAGTCCCGAATAGAGGCTCTTGTCCCAAAGAACGGAGATCTCGTTATGCATGATATTATAATACGCCGTTGCGGTAATGCTGTACCTCTTATATGCATATTCGGCGGAGAGGGAGAGGTTATGGCTTTGTTCGGGAGTGAGGCGGCTGTTGCCGTAGATCATAAATATACTGCTCATATCGAAGCTCATATATTTCTCTTTCAGCGTCGGGGCGCGGAATCCATGCGAGAATGCGGCGCGGATATTAAGGTTGCCCAGAGTGTACATTGCCGCGAGTTTCGGGCTGAAGTCCCAACCGGTCTTCGATATCCAGTCGGCACGCAGACCGGCAACAAGATCCCAATGTCGGGATATAATCCACTCGGCTTGAGTAAATAGGTCTGCGGTAAACTGATGATGGCTGTTATCGGAAGCGTCGAACTGATACGACATCAGGTAATCCGACATCGCATCGCCCCCCGCAATCCAAGTTAAGCCGCCGTTGAAGTCGTGAGTATATTGTGCTCTCAGTGAGTTCTCGACGTTCTTATACGAAAGAAAGTCGAGACCGAGGTCAGTGTAATAGTTGCTCTTGTCGTAGCGGTCGAAGGTATACGATGCGTCGAAACGGCTCTTCTCGGACAGTTTGCTTTCCCAACGCAAAGAGCCGGAGAAGTCGCGCGCACGGTCGTTCTTGTATTCTGACGAGTATCGCTCGTGAAAATAATACCCCGCACGGGCGGTCAGTCGGTTGTTCCTGTTAGGGGAATAAACCAACTTCTCCTTGAAGTTCCATTGTCTGTTGCCGTATATTTCGGTCGTTCCGTCGCCCTCGGTATCATGTATATTATATGTATCGATGCTGTTTGTCTCGACGTTGGTCATACTGCTCCAATGCCCCGCCCCTATGCCGACGCTTCCCCCGTGCCGTTGTTCGTCGTGCGCCCCGAAATGGGTATTAATATTCGCCGTCCAACCGTCTGCCGCCGTTTTAGTTATTATATTAATCACCGCCCCGACCGAATTCGAGCCGTAGAGCGCCGATGCCGCACCTTTGATTATTTCTATACGGCTGATGTCGTCGGTATTGAGGCGGAGATAATCGGTGTTGTCAAGCGTCTCGCCCGCAAGACGTTCGCCGTCGACAAGAATGAGTATCGACGTGCCCCCGAGCCCCTGCATAGAGAGCGACACTTGCTGGTTCATCGAATAGGTGAACTCCAATCCCGGCATCTCTGCGGCGAGCACGTCCTTTATATT
>JAJPZE010000031.1 GCA_021204565.1 Prevotella sp.
GTCATATACCGCGTTTTGATTTGCACCGCCGCGTTGTTCCGTTTCCGCTTGCTCCACAGGTGCCAACCTACAAACTGCATCGGAAGAGTATAGAACAGACGTTGCAAAGCGTCGCCGTAGATATGCCCCGACAGCGCGATATACGTATACAAGACGCACTCGACAATGCCGAAAATCCAATTAGCCATCGACCCCTTTGCCCCCAACACGACGCAGAAGACGCCGAGCACGGCGGAGACGCAGGCAATGAAATTGTTTATCCCGAACTCCCCTTTGACTATAAACGACACTACCGACAACGCCAATATCGCCCCCATCAGCGTCATCTCGAACGGAGTCAGAGTAACGATGCTTTGGCGGATAGTGTAAAGGTATTTATTCATTATTATGATATAAAATAATGTCGCAAAGTGCCCGCAAGGCGCTCTGCGACATCGTATAACAATATTTATTTCACTACGTTATAATCCCTCACGAGAGACAAGAACGTATCCTTTGCTTATTGCGAAGCTCGCGGGGACGGTGAACGACACGCCGTCGTAAGAAACGGTTGCCCCGTCGGTAATGCTCACTTTATCGTATGTATTCACCGTCTGAGTGCAGCCGCTGCTTGCCGAGACGCTCTTTCCGCCGATACCCATTACGGTGCCGCCGTTAACCAAGAACTTACCGTCAACCTTAAACGACTTATTGTTCATCGACGCGAAATACACCTCGCCGCCGTCGATGGTCAGGTTCTCGTCGACAGCCATAGCGTGCGGTTTGCGCTCGTCGTCGGTATCTTCTTTATATACGCCGCCGGTGGTTATGCCCTCTATGTACCCGCCGGAGATATTGACGGAGCCGTTCACGTTAAGCGCTCTGCCGCCGTCTCCCGTAGCGAGCAACTTCACCGTGCCGTCCGTCATAGTTACGTCGGTGTCGCACTTCATCGCGTCGGACGTCTCCCCCGAAGCCGTAGACGTAAGGGTGCCCCCGGATATGATTATCATCCCGTTATCCTCGTCCGAAGAGTCGCCGGTCGTAGATACATCTATGCCGTCGCCTATGGACGTGATGGTTACGACCCCGCCTCTCTGCTCGTAATACTGGCTGATGTGAAAGCCGTCGTTCTGCGCCGAGACGGTGATTGAACCTACGGATTTCTTTATCTGACAATACTCATGAGAGATGATGCCGTGCTTTACATTACCCGTTACAGTTAATGCGCCGGCACCGCTGAACTCCGTATGACCCTGCACGTAAAGACAAGCTTTGTGCGCGTCGGAGCCGTCGTCCGCGCCCGCCAAACCGTCGGAGAGGGTGTTCGTGGTGCCGTCGGCAAGCTCTATTGCGATACGTTTGCCGTCCTGTATGTTGACGGCTGCGGAGTCGGGATTGTGTATCGTTACGCCGTTGAGAACAAAGGTTGCTTTCAAGCTCCCGTCCATATACAACGAGCCGTCGTCGGTGCTCCCGCTCAACGTATACGTGATTTCGTCTTCGGCATCGCCTTGCAGAAGCGTTACGTGCGCGCCGTCTATCTCCGCCGAAACGATATCGGCGATATTCCCGGAGATGACAACCGATGCCGACGAACCCGAGTAAACGATATTCACCGTATTATCCGCAACCTCGTCGGAGACAACCTCAAGCGAAGTTACATCGGCGGTATTGAACGTCTTGCCCGCAATCGCGAACGTCTCCGTTGTGGGGAACGTAACGTCGCCGACCTCCTCTCCCGGGTAAGCATACGTAACCTGCCCGGCGTTCACATCCAACGTTTGTGCCGCCGCGTTGCAAGCAACAAGCAACAGCAAAAGGGGGAACAAACGCTTCATTACTTCACTACGATTGTCTTTGCCGTCCCGTCGCTACGGACAATATATGTGCCTTGCGGCAACGGGAGGACAGCTCCCGCGCCGTACGGGAAGCGTCCGAGCTTTTGTCCGGAAAGGGTATAAACATCCACAATCTCCGTTCCCTGCCCGGCGGAGACGGTCTTTACGCCCGTAGTCTCGTTGGAGAAGCAGAACTTCGACAGGTCTGACAGCGCGAACGACCTTGTCTCGTCGCCATTCGCAGCTACGAGACAGCCGTCGGAGAACGTCATCTTCATCCCCTCCGCTTTCATGGCGATGTCGCCCGCAGAGGTAGTGAAGACAAGATACTCGTACGTCTCGGCGTGCGCCGCGCTATAAGTCAGCGCAAGCAGAAACATTAATGCAACTTTCCTCATATCCAAACTTTTTTAATCCTTGTAGTGATGTCGTGCGCCACGTGTTGCTGTCAGACGGCGAAGCCGGAGCGTGTTTATTTCAACACTTTGCGTCCGTTTTCAATCACGATGCCCTTATATCCCGCCGGAGCTTTCACGCCCGTAAGGGTGTAAGGAGTATCGTTCTTAACGGCGGTTGCGGGCACTGCTTGTATGCCGGCAGGTACGCTCCCGTTGAACTCGACGCCGATTGTGCCTATTGCAGCAGTTATGCTCAGGGTAAGCGCAATTGTGCCGTCGCCGATCGTTCCGTCTAACTCAACAGGCACCTCGCCTAAATACGGACCCATCCAATATTGGCTCTCGTCGTCGCCGCTATCTATTGTAATGTTTTGCGTGGATGCAATTTCAACTACCCCGTTGTTCGCCGTTCCCGTGATGCCGGGAATATGGATTGTGCCGACGTACATCGGCTCGCCGGCAAGCGTCAAGATGAAGTTCTTGAGCGTAAGCGTGTATGTGCCGTCGGTTTCGTTCTCTACATATACGGTGCTTGTGTCCGTTATCTCGGCGGCCAAGATGGTTGCGACCAGCT
>JAJPZE010000140.1 GCA_021204565.1 Prevotella sp.
ACGAGCTAGCTCTCTGTCTGCTGGTCTCGGCGATGTGTATAAGAGATTGGGTTTCCTTAGCGAATGATAAAAGCGGGTGGAGAGGATGGGTTGCAGGGTGTCGTTTATCAGCGTCGATTTGCCGCTACCGCTCACGCCCGTAACCACTATCAGTTTGCCTAAGGGGAGAGTTACATCGATGTCTTTAAGGTTGTTCCCCGTGCATCCCCGAAGCGTTAATGTCTTGCCGTTGCCCCCCCGGCGCGCCGCGGGAACATCTATCTTCTTCTCCCCTTTGAGATATTCTGCTGTCAGCGTGTTTGTTTTAAGCATCTCTTGCGGCGTGCCCTGAAACATCACTTCCCCGCCTTTGCGCCCGGCACGCGGCCCGATATCGACGATGTAATCCGCGGCTAACATCGTCTCTTCGTCGTGCTCGACAACGATTATAGTGTTGCCGATGTCCCGCAATTCTTTAAGCGAGGCGATGAGCCGGCCGTTGTCGCGCGGGTGCAGACCGATGCTCGGCTCGTCGAGGATATAAAGTACGTTGACCAACCGGCTGCCGATTTGCGTTGCCAAACGTATGCGCTGGCTCTCTCCGCCCGACAGCGATGCCGAGGGCCGGTTAAGGGACAGGTAATCAAGACCTACTTCGAGGAGAAAATCAGTGCGCGTTATAATCTCCTTTAATATCTCCTTAGCTATTTTACTTTGCCGCGTGCCGATTTGCGTGCTGACGGTTTTTGCCCAGTTGTTGAACTCTTTCATGTCGAGCCCGGCTATCTCTGCAATGTTCTTGTCCCCAATCCGATAGCTGAGCGCCTCGCGGTTAAGACGCTTCCCTTTACACTCCGGACACGGCACCACCTGCATAAACCGCTCCGCCCAACGCCGCCCCGCCGGCGAATCGTCGTATTCCATAACTTGCCGGAGATATTTTATTACCCCGTCGAAGCGGACAAAATAATCGGAAGAAGCGCGGCACACGTCTTTGTCGATACGCACTTTTTCAAGCGTTCCGTTCATAATCTCCGTCATCGCTGCGGCAGGTATGCCGCGTACCGGCGTATCAAGAGTGCAGTTATAACGCTCAAGCAACGCGCCCAACTGCCAGAAAATCATCTGGTTCTTATATTTTCCCAAAGGCGAAATTCCCCCCTCGCGTATCGTCAGACCGTCGTCGGGGATAACGAGTTTCATATCTATGTCGTTCACTACGCCCAATCCTTTGCACGCCGGACACGCGCCCTGAGGCGAATTGAACGAGAAAGAGTTCGGCGCCGGGTCGGGGTATGAGATGCCGGTAGTGGGGCACATGAACCGCTTGGAGTAATATTTCGCGCTACCGTCGCCGTTGTCTAAAACCATAATCAGTCCGTCCCCTTGTTTCATCGCCGTGCTTACGGTATTCTTCAAACGCTCCTCCTCGCTCGCCGCAACCTGCAGTCTGTCAATCACAACCTCTATATCGTGATTGCGATACCTGTCTGTCTTCATCCCCCGAACCAACTCTTGCATCTCGCCATCTACCCTTACGCGGAGGAATCCCTTCTTTCTTAAAGCCTCGAACAATTCCCGGTAATGTCCCTTACGACCGCGGACGACGGGTGCGAGAATGGTTATTTTATGACCGGAATAACGCTCAAGAATCATACGGATTACTTTTTCTTCGGTGTATTTAACCATTTTCTCGCCCGTCGCATAACTATATGCCTCGCCGACACGCGCATAGAGAAGGCGCAGGAAATCGTAAATCTCCGTCTGCGTGCCGACCGTAGAGCGCGGGTTGCGGTTGACTGTCTTTTGGTCGATACTGATTACCGGCGACAGCCCGCTAATCTTATCCACGTCGGGACGCTCCATATTGCACAGGAAGTTTCTTGCGTAGGCGGAGAACGTCTCCACGTACCGCCGCTGTCCTTCGGCGAAGATAGTGTCGAAAGCGAGAGAAGATTTGCCCGAACCGCTTAGCCCGGTGATGACGGTAAAGCGGTTGCGGGGTATACGGACATCGATATTTTTAAGGTTATGGGTACGCGCACCCCAGATTTGAATTTCGCCCGGAGGGGATTTACTCACTATCGCTTTCATTGTATCCGCGCAGGAGATTAACGTCACGCTTGATATTATACTTCACCCCGTCGGCCCCTTTCGCTACGACATGAACATAATATGTGCCCTGCGCGACGTTCTTGCCGTGATACGTTCCGTCCCAGCCGCCGCCCGGATTGCTCCACTCATATAGCTTCTGTCCGCTCCGGTTATAGATGGTTGCTTTGAACTCCACTATGCTTTGATACCCGTCTTTCGCTTTGTAGAGATCGTTGATACCGTCGCCGTTAGGCGAGAAAGCGTTGGGGAACTCCAGCTTGCTCTCCGAAATGGATACCGTGATAGGCGTCTCCGTCTCCCAGTACTCTTCTGTGTAGCTGACAGTATCCGTCTCGTTATAAAACTTTGCATACAAGACAATACGCGAGCTCCCCGCTTTCGTAAATGTATAGCTCGTATCCTGCTCGTAGCGAATAAGGTAAGGACTCGACTCTCCCTCGTATGTGAAGCGCCATTCGTAATATTCGTCCCAACCCATTGTATTCTCCGCGTTGGCGTAAAAGGTCGCTTCCAAAGGCGCGCTTCCCGAATATGACGTACCCTCTTCTTCGCCGTCGTCTGTTATAAATACGGCATACGGGTCAATAGTCGGATAATCGTCGGATGCAATGGCATGAACGGAGCAATATGATGTCGGCAGAAGCACGGACAAGAGTGTAACAAAAGATAAACGTGTATGCATATTATATAGG
>JAJPZE010000176.1 GCA_021204565.1 Prevotella sp.
TCATTGCACACTACCCTTGTCGTTAAGTTAATTAACATCCGTTCACTCGCTGGTTTTTAACAATTACCGGCACGCAGAAAACTCTATTTTCGCTCCTGAGGAAGTCTTGACCGGCGCTCCAAGAGACAGGCAATGAACGAATGCGAAAGGCGCGCAAAATATACGGGAGATTATGGTTCGGCAACGAACACGGGGATAAAAAGGGGGCGTGATTATTCGTTATCTCCGTCAAATACCCTATCTTTGCCGGCGTAAGATACGTAACAATATGCCGAACGTAGCGAATAATTCAACGGATAAGAACGGCGAAGAGGGTATCCTTGAGCGTTATATAGGGGAAATCTCTTCGTATGCTCCGCTGACGGACGAAGAGGAGGCGGCGCTGTCGCGCCGTGCGCTGGCCGGCGACGAGACGGCACGCCGCGAGTTGGTTAACGCGAACCTGAAGTTCGTCGTAAGTGTTGCGCGCGGGTATGTGCGGGACGGAGTGAGCATGCTTGACCTTATAAATGAGGGGAATATTGCGTTACTTCGCGCGTCGAAGAAGTTTAATGCGTCGGGCGGACAACGTTTTGCCAATTATGCCGTTCGCGGCATTCGCAAGGCTATGGAGACGTTTTGCCCGAGCGAAGCAACGGGACGTCAGGCATATGTCCGCCGCGTGGATTCGGACACTCTCCCGTCGTTGCCGGCGGACTTTGACGACAGCTCTGTCGACACAGAAGAGTTTGCGGCGCTTGTTTCCGCATTACCCCCGAGGGAACGTTTGGTGATGAAAGCGAGCTTCGGAGTAGGGGAAAGACAAATGACGATGAGGGAAATCGGCACCCAATACGGGATGACGCGCGAACGTGTGCGCCAGATACGCAAACGCGCGCTCCGGCGTTTGGCACAGATGAAAAAAGGATAAGGAGCGGAATACGGACACAAACAGACACTATATTGCAACAAAATAACCAATGCGCCGGATATATCTTATAACTCTGTTTCTGTCGATGTTGAGCATAGAGAGCCGTGCGGTATTAACCCCCGTGACGTTATACGTCTACGGCTTTTCGTACTCGTTTAACGACTCGACGGTTTACATTACCGACATTATGCGCCTCGATTCGGCTTGGGTTGACAGCAGGACAAAGTTTCTCTATTCACGCTCCTCGTATTCCTTTCAATTAAAAAACCATCTCTTGGAGCAAGGCGTAAACACGCCGACATGTGTTATTTCTTACGCCACGACACGCAAAAAGGCGGAGAAGAAATACGTCAAGCTGAAGAGCAGATACACCGCTCGCGGGCAGACGTTTATAGTGAAGTACGTCCCGGAAACGGACTTCGTGTTCTCCCCCGTATCGGCTGCGGACGACCCTGCGGCAATCACAAACAACACGAAAGAGGGGCGCAAAGCGGCTAAGGAGGCTGCCAAGGCGGAGAAAAAAACGGCTAAAGAAGAGCGTAAAGCCAAGAAACCGGATTTCCCCGGCGGACAACCCGGAGGGCGGAAAGGGCGGCCGTCGGGACCGCCTCCGGGAGGAAGATAAGTCTTTTTAATCCACGCCGTGAATACGAATACTTATCGTGTTGCCGATTTCTTAATCGCCGTCTCGTTTGCCGACGGGCAAGGGAACGGCACGTTTCTTATACCCTCATTCGAGCCGTTTCGTGTTCCCGGCAATGCTTTCTCCGGCGAAGAACCGACGCTTTCCCTGCGGGTCGACAACACGCTCCCCCCGTTGCCAAAGCGTACGCTCGAGCGGATAAAAGCAGTCGACGGGGGCAATGGCGAGATACTTGTCGACCGGGCAAGCGACGGCGGATATCAGTTCATCTTCAAAGACATATGGGGCCGGGAGTGCTCAATGTTGCAAACCGACCCGGCGTTTTCCTCTTGCCGCCTCGCCCTGCGCGGCGATACCGGGATGCGTCTCTACGGACTGAACAACGCGATAATGACGGCGTTCGCTTTCGCGACATGTTGCAAAGACACCATCCTTCTGCACGCCTCCGCCGTCAGATACGCCGGGCACGGGTATGCCTTTACCGCCAAGAGCGGAACGGGGAAAAGCACACATGTCGCCGGGTGGCTTGCCAACATACCGGGTTGCGATATGATCAACGACGACAATCCCGTTGCACGTGTTATCGGCGGGCATGCGTGGCTCTACGGCAGTCCGTGGAGCGGGAAGACGCCATGTTACAGGAATATTCGCGTGCCGTTGGGAGCGTTGGTGAAGGTGAATCGTTCGGAGAGGAATTACGTGGCGCCGTCTGCGACGGTCGACTCTTTCGTTACACTTATTTCGGGGAGCGCAACGATGAAATGGGACAGCACGCTGTTCGGTTACGTGTGCAACTCCATCACCGCGCTCATACAATCGACACCAATTTATAATCTCTACTGCCGCCCCGACCGGGAGGCTGCAATAATATGTTGCGGGACAATAGCGCAAAGCAACACATAACCGTCGACAACGCCGAGTTTTTCCCTTTCATCATCTCCATGCTTGAGAAAGGGCACACGGCGACGCTCCGTCTCAAAGGTTTCAGCATGCGTCCGTTCCTTGAAGACGAGCGCGACACGGCTCTTTTGCGCCGCGCGACCGAAGTTATAGTCGGCGAGCCGGTATTGGCTGAGGTATCGAAAGGTCATTATGTGCTCCACCGCGTCGTAGACGTTGCGGGGGACAAGGTTACGCTGTTGGGCGACGGCAACCTCAATACGGAGCATTGTCTCAAAAGCGACGTAAAGGCACAAGTAATCAGCTTTTGCCGCAAGGGAAGACGTACGCCGGATTATGTTTCGGGCAGGAAATGGCGCACGTATTCATTTATATGGATGCACCTTCGCCCCGTCCGCCGGTATCTTCTTGCGGTATACCGCCGTTGGGTGAAGCTCTTCGGACCAATTTAATAACACGAGACGAATGAAAAGAAAAAAAGGATTTATGATGCACCAAGTGTGCGACCAGAACATTATCGTCGGCGAAGGAAAGGAAAACATTGACTTCAATAACCTTGTTACCCTCAACTCCACTGCGGCGTTTCTTTGGACTAAAATGGAGAACAAGGAGTTCACTACGCAGGATCTTGTTGATGCCTTGTGCGGGGAATACGACGTAACGGAAGAGGTTGCCCTGCGGGATTGCACCGCCCTCGTACGCGATTGGCTTGCAGCGGGCATTATCGAAGAATAGCGGAGAGCGCGTTATAAGGGTCTCCGCCCGCGCGAAAAAGGGTAACGGGACTTTTCCGGCAACCCGAACGGCAACCGCTCCTCATCCCTTTGCGTGCCGTCCGAACGAGCACGATATGCGCGAACGCATAAGTTTTGAGACCCTCTCCGGTATCAGCGCATAACGTGCTTACCCGTCAACGACGGGGAACTCCATCAGGTATGCCTTGATAAATCCGTCAATCTTGCCGTTCATCACCCCGTCGACATCGGTTGTCTGATAGTTGGTTCTGTGGTCTTTCACCCGCCGGTCGTCGAACACGTAGGAGCGTATCTGGCTTCCCCATTCAATCTTTTTCTTGCCCGCCTCAATCTTTGCCTGCGCCTCGAGCCGCTTCTTCATGGCGCGGTCGTAGAGTTGCGATTTGAGGAGCCGCATGGCGTTCTCGCGGTTCTGTTGCTGTTTGCGCGACTCGGTGTTGGCAATAAGTATCTCCTCTTCCTCTCCCGTATCGGGGTCGGTATACATATATCTGATACGTACTCCGGTCTCCACTTTATTGACGTTTTGCCCTCCCGCTCCGCTCGAGCGAAACGTGTCCCAAGACACTTTTGCCGGGTCGACATACACCTCTATCGTATCGTCGATGAGGGGGGAGACGAATACGGAGGCGAAAGAAGTCATTCGTTTGCCTTGCGCGTTGTATGGCGATACGCGCACGAGACGGTGCACCCCGCTCTCCGATTTAAGGAAACCATAAGCATACTCTCCGCCTTCAATCTGCATCGTAACGGACTTAATGCCCGCCTCGTCGCCCTCTTGCAGGTCGACAACAGTAACCTTATAACCACCCTTTTCCGCCCAACGCATATACATCCGCATAAGCATCGATGCCCAATCCTGCGCCTCCGTGCCGCCCGCGCCGGAGTTGATCTTGAGCACACAATCCATCGGGTCTTCTTTCTGGCGGAGCATATTCCTGAGCTCGAGTTCCTCTACTGCCTCTACCGCGCGGCGGTAATCCTCGTCCACCTCATCTTCCGCCACCATTCCGTCCTTATAAAAGTCGAATGCCAACGACAACTCCTCCGCCGCGAGAGACACCTTTTTATACCCTTTCAACCACTTTTCAATGTCGCTCACCTTCTTCATTTGCCCGCGTGCACGGACGGGGTCGTCCCAGAAGTCAGGTGCCTGCGTGCGGAGATGCTCCTCCTCATACTCCACTTTCTTTTGCTCTATATTGAGGTATTTGTTCAGACGTTCCGTGCGCGTCTGTATGTCTTTAAGCTGTTCGATAGTTATCATTTCAGTCGGTATACATCTTGTCTATTAATGATTTATAATGCTCGTTCACCACGTTGCGACGTATCTTCAGCGTGGCTGTCATCTCCTGCCGGTCGATAGAGAAATGGCGGGGCAAAAGCGTTATGCGCTTCACTTGCTCGTATGTTGCAAGCGACTGTTGCAGTATGTCGATACGCTTCATCATCATCCTTACAATATTTTCGTCGGCGCACATCTCTTCGCGCGAAGCGAACGCAAGCCCGTGCTCGTCCGCCCATGCTTCAAGCATCGGGTACGCCGGGACAATAAGCGCGGAGACGAACTTACGGCTGTCTGCAATCACTGCAACCATATCTATGAACTTATCTACGAGCAATTTTGCTTCGACCATTTGCGGGGAGATATATTTCCCGTTAGACGTTTTGAACAAATCTTTTATCCTCTCCGTGATATACAATTCGTCGCCCTTGATATATCCCGCATCCCCGGTGCGGAAGTATCCGTCGTGGGTAAAAGCGTTCGTGTTTATGTCAGGACGGTTGTAATAACCTTGGGTAATGGTCGGTCCTTTGAGGAGTATTTCGTTGTCGTCCCCTATCTTCACTCTCAGCCCTTCGAGGATATGCCCTATGCTCCCAATGGTGAATGCCTTGCCCTTCTGCACATTTGATACGGTTGCGAAGCTCTCGGTCAAGCCGTATCCGACCATCATAAAGATACCTATCGAATGCACAAATTCCTCCACCTCCGCCGATACGAACGCACCCGCAACGGGGAAGAAATTGGGACGGTCGAGCCCTATCTCGCGGCGGATAACGGAGAATACAAGGCTATCCATCAGGCGGTATTCGACCTCGAGCACAATGGGCGGACGCTTTCCCCCGCCTATGTATTCGATATTATGTTTCCTGCCTACGGCGAGTGCATGACGGAACAAACGTTGCTTCATCTTCGGCATTGTATCTATCTGCGTGCATACCGCGACATACAGTTTTTCCCAGAAACGCGGCACGGCGCACATACATGTTGGGCGCACTTCACGCATTGCCGCCAACACGTCTGCGGGGTTGTTGAGGATAATGGAGATCGCTCCGTCGGTGATTGTAAGCAAGCTCCACGCCATCTCGAAGATATGCGCAAAGGGGAGAAAGTTGAGCACGCGGTCGTTCTCGGTTAAGGTCAACGGCTTGTCGTTGGCGACGAGAGCCGCCTGTGCTTGTGCGTAACTGAGCATTACGCCCTTGGTTATGCCCGTCGTTCCGCTGGTATAGAGGATGCCGAGCAGGTCGTTATCGTCGGCATCGCGAAGCCGTTGCTCGGCCTCTGCAAGCATTGTATCGCCGTCGTCGGAACGGATAAACTCGGAGAAGCGAACGCTGATTTTGTCGTACGGGGAGAGACATACCGTGTCGTCGTACACTACAATCTTCTCCAAGCAAGGGCACACGGGCAACAGGCTGAACGCCTTGTCGTACTGCTCTTGGCGCCCCGCAAAGATAATCCGGATATGTGCGTCGTTCACCATAAACTGTATCTGCTCCGCGCTTGAATTAGCGTAAAAGGGCACGACACATATGCGCGTCTTCCAAGCCGCATGATAGGTATAGAGGTATTCAAGCGAGTTCGGAGAGAACACTCCAATCTTCTCTTGCGGGACGAGACCCGCTTTCAAAAGCGCCGCCGACAGACGTGTTGCGTCGCGGTTTGCCTCAAACCACGACGCCGAACGCCACGTCTCTTCGCCGAATTTCTTATATATGAACGCCTTGCGGTTGCCGTATTTCTCCGCCTGACGGGAGAGCAGAGCAGATAAATGACATATTGTTTGCATACCGGAGAATGAGGTTTGGAGGTTGAAGAAGTTTATTTCGTTTTGCGGGAATAATGGGTTCCTTTATTGCAATAGCTCGGTATATATCTCTATTGCCCGCCTTATCTCGCTACGGCAAATATATTCGTCGGCGGAGTGCGAGCGTGCCGAAGAGCCCGGTCCGAGTTTGAACGAGGGGAACGGCATAAGGGCTTGATCGGACAGCGTGGGGCTTCCGAACGGGGTCAGACCCAACGTCTTGCACCGCTCAATCAGCGGGTGATGCGGGTCGATTTGTGAGGAATTGAGCCGGAACGAACGGGCTTTGACCTCGCTTCGACAATGCTCGCGAACGAACGCAAATACTTTCTCGTTCGTGTAAAACTCGTTCGTGCGCACGTCAACCACTGCCCGGCATACGTCCGGAACTACATTATGCTGCGTCCCGGCAGTGATTTGCGTTACTTGCATACGTGTCTCGCCGAGCAACTCACTGACCGCTTTGAACCTATACGACCTTATCCAATTGATATCGTCGAGTATAGCGTATATTGCGTTTATGCCCTCGTCGCGCGCGGCGTGCCCGCTCTTGCCGTGCGCGACGAGGTCAAGCACCATCAGTCCTCTCTCCGCTATGGCAGGTTGCATGTCGGTAGGTTCGCCGACAATCGCAGTATCGATATGCGGCAGACGAGGCAATACGCGCTCTATTCCGTCCTTACCGGACACCTCCTCTTCAGCCGATGCGAGCCACACCAAATTATAACGTCCCGGCAGTTCGCCCGAGGCAAATATACGGAACGCCTGTAATAGCGAGACTAACCCTCCGCCGCAGTCGTTGCTCCCCAAACCATACAAGCGGTCGCCTTCAACAACGGGGGCGAACGGGTCGCGCGTCCAAGACACAACCGGACGAACCGTATCTATATGTGCGTTTAAGAGTATCGTTTGCCGACCGGGAACATAATCCGGCGCAACGGCAAATATATTGCATCCCTCCCTGCAAACATCCATTCCGTACGAATGCAACATACTTGCAAGGAAGTCGCTGCACGCTTTCTCCTCGCGGCTGAACGAGGGTATTGCAATCAATTGCTGCAATAAATCAAACGCCTCGCCGGTGTATCTGTCAATGTCGAACGCCATATCCCGCAATGTCTCTTTATCTGCCTAACCAGCTCTCAGGATTGAGTTTCGCAGTCTCTTTACGTAACTGAAACTGAAGGATGTTGTCTGTCCCGACCACACCTAATGTCTGGCGCGCGGCGACTTTATCCCCTTTCTTCACGCTTACCGACCTGAGATTACAATACACCGAGATGTAGCGCCCGTGCCGGACAAGAACAAGCCACGTGCCCCCGATGTTCCCGACAGCGGTTACTTCGCCGTCGAAGATGCTGCGTGCCTGGCATCCCTTTGTGCCGAGTATGTTAATCCCCTTATTGTCGAGCGTAACGCCGGTCAGACCCTCGACATTATATTGCCCGAAATGGCTGACAATACGGTACGAGCCCGTTATCGGTATCGGCAAACGCCCTTTGTTGCTTTCGAAATTTGACGATAGTTTTTGATCAACAGACGTGTACATTGCCCCCGCACTCGCTTCCTCGGCTTTCTCCACCGCACGTGTGCTGCGCTTTTGGTCGGCGCTCGCTTTCTTCTCGGCTGCGATGCGGTTCGCCTCCGCCTCACGCGCCCTCTGTTCTGCCTGTTCTTTCTCGCGTTCATTGGCTTTCGCAGCCACGTCTTTCAAGCGTTTCTCTTCCGCCTTAGCCGCCTCTATACGCTGTTGGTTCTCACGTGCGAGCGCCTCTGCCTTTGCTTTTTCCCTCGCCAATTCTTCGGCCTTGCGCTTCGCCTCCGCCTCTGCTTCAGCCTTTCTGCGTGCAATTTCCTGCTGACGAGCTACTTCCTCGGCTATCAATTTCTCTATTCGTGCGTTGAGCGCAACGTCCTTTTTCTTCTGGTCTGATATGATCCCTTGTATTGATTTCTGTTGTTTTTGAAGGGTCTTAACTATGCTTTGTTGCTCGGCGGACCGGGCTTCGAGCCTTTGGCGCTCACTATCGAGCTTTGCTAACAACCGGTCCTTATCCGCCTTAGCGCTTTTCAGACGGTTTTGTTTCCCCGCAATCTGCTCGCGTTTGTTCTTGATAAGCTCGCCTTGAGCGCGTTGAAACGACGCATACTCCTTAACAAAGCGCATACGCCTGACCACCTCGGCGAACGAATGCGCGGAGAAGATGAACATCAATTTGTCCTCAAACGAGTGGTGCCGCGTCATATATCGGAGCGACTTAACATACTTCTCCTTGCGCTCCTCCAATTGTTTGTTTAAGGTTTCAATCTGTGTTTGAAGCAGACGGATATTATTGTCGAGCTCCGCAATCTCGCGTCCTAACGAGTCAATACGGTGCCTCTGGTCGGCAATCTGTGTGTTTATCAACATCAGATTCTCCAACTTTGTCTTTACGTCCGTCTTGTTCTTTTGCAACGCTTGCTCCTGTTTCTTTATGTCTTTTTGTATTTGCGTGCGCTGGTTCTTCAGCCCTTGTATGGAGTTGTCCTGTTGCTTCGCGGGTGTCTTTTTCTTCTGATTCGTCTTCTTCGCTTGCGTGGTTGTAGTTGCCGGTTTCTTCGTTCCGGTCGTTTTCGATTGTGCATCCGCCTGCCCGCCAAGCACTATCGACGCTATCAGCAAGATTAATATTCTCCTCACCATTTCCCCATTTCTCCCGCACGCAAAACTACATACTCATCATTAGCGAGAGTACCGTTTCGACATTCACTTCCTTGTATTTCGACGATACGGATGTGATGCTCTCCCAACCGCCGGACGTCTTTATCTCGTCCATATCAATCGTGATTGCGACTTTTTTAAGCGAGCCATTGACAGACGTGGAGAAGGAAAACTCTTGCGTCTTAGGGAACCTTTTCCCCCCGACAAGCGCGGGGTTGGAGTAGAGCCAAGTCAGCATTGACGATCCGTTTGCGCCGCTCGTGTTCGTTACGACAAGCGACGACAAGGAGCAGTCGGTCGCATTTGCCTGCCAACAATATTTGTTTTCGCCTATCTCTATCGCAACCGGCACATATCCTGCGCCGCTTCCCCAATCGACGGCATATGCGTCCGCGTCTTTGCTCTCCGCACTTCCGCCCGCCGGCGAAACCAGCTCGTCCCAAAAGAGAGCTTGCAAAGTTTGGAACGTGATGTTATTTCTTTGGAGAAAGTCGACACGGTCATAGCTGATGCGAATATACTGCTTGTTTATCCTGTCCATAATAAGGACATTGTCGGGCGTGAACTCCATTCGCCCCACTTCCGTGCCTATAATCGGGAGAAAGAGTTGAATACGGATTACCTCATCGCGCCTCATGCGCAGCGCGCCGGACAGTTTGATGTCCCTTTCTCCCGCTTGCAGCTTTATCGTAGCGTTGCCGGTGATGTTCTCCACGTCAGCTCGTCCGGCGATGATGCTCTCTACAAACGCCGCGGCAGGGTCGGTATAGTGTTGTTCGCCATCAACTGACGTTACGCCGGTTGCGTTCTTCTGTGTGCTGCAAGATACCGACACGGCGAGCGTAACAATAGCTATAAGCAATTTATTCCTCATATTTCCTTATCTTTTTCCTTATTGCCGCCGCGTCGTCGGGTTCGGACGCGAGCGCCTGTTTCCAATATCCGACGGCGCCGGCAATATCTCCACACGCCTCATAAATATCGCCCGCGTGGTCGTAGAGCGTACTGTTATTCTCCGCTGAGTCGAGGTTCTCTATCGTTCTGTCGATGAATTCTTTGGCTTCGGAGTACCGTTCTTCGAGATACAATATCCACGCATACGTATCTATATATGTAGCGTTGTTCGGCTCGATATTGATTGCTTTGAGGCTCATTCCCTCGGCTTTCTTCAGGTCTCCGCCGTCGATAGAGAGAAAATACGCATAGTTGTTAAGGCACGCAACGTGCTCGGGCACGTATTGCAAACAACTGTCGTACGCCGCGTATGCCTCGTCCTTGTCGCCCGTCTGGTGCACTATATCGCCGATTAAGACATAAAAATCGCCCGCCAATTCCGTGTCCGTGCGGTCGTTGATACGCGATGTGCCAAGCCGAAAAGTATTAAGCGCCTCCAACGTATCTCCCCTTTGGAAATACGCGAGCCCGAGATAATAACAGAATGACGTCTCTTCCGGGTTGTAGATAAGCGCGGGGCGGCACACCTCTATTATAGCGTCCGTGTTCTCCGCGCGCCACTCCGACTGCAACAATTGCAATCGTGAACCGACCCTGTCCGGAGCAATCGCAAGCACGTAACGCAGTGCGGAGTCAACCTCTTCCCGCGGCATGTTCTTCATCTTCATATATACCGCTTTCAGCTCCGCCACATCAGCATTAGCGGAGTCCGCTCTCAGGATATCGTCGAACAAAGCAAGCACTTCACTGCTGTCTCTCCCCTGCCGTTCGTTTTCCCGCATAATAGCTTGGAGCATCGTGTTTTTCGTGCTTGCGGCGGTATGCCTGTTAAGCAGTATTCTGTCCCGATATATAATTGCGAGCGAGTCTTCGCCCTGCGCGCGGTAATAATCATATAGGGATGTGGCGACGTATTCATTAGTCGGGTCGGTTCTCTCCGCTTCGAGGAAGATAGCTCTTGCCTCGTCGGAGCGTCCGTTCTGTTGCAACCAATTACCCATCATCACCTTCACGTTCACATCATTCGGATACGTGTCGCACAGCTCTTGCAGTGCGTGTTGCGCCTTCTGTCGCTCGCCCTTTTGCTGATAGATTTGCATTTTAGTGAGCGTCGTCTCCTCGGATATACCCTCCGCTTGCTCATAACGTTCCAATGTGCGGAGCATACCGTTATAATCTTTTTTCTGTTGATACAAACGTATGAGCAAATCCAACACGTCGGTGCGGCTCTTGTTGTTAGCATAGAGATATTCGTATGCATCTATCGCCTTGCCGTAGTCCTGCGTTTGGATAAACCATTGGGCAATCCGCTCGTGGTATGCATCATTCTTAGGGTTGAGCCGTACGGCGCGTTTGAGACATGCCGTCGCAAGCGAGTCCTCGTCTAAATCCGCATAATAAGCCCCTAATAAATAATATGCTTCGGGCGCCAGCGTATCCATTTCAATGCAACGTTGCAACATATCAAACGCCGCCGCGTAATCACCCGTGTTTTGCAAACGCACCGCCTCGAGGAAAAAATAATCATATTCCGTCGTGGTGGAGTGAAGCCGGGAGAGCGCGGGAAACAACGCTACGCCGCGCCGCGCACACGCGGCGAACACCATCGCCACTACAACGAACAAACCCGTTAAAACCCCGTTCGCCTTCATTTTACGCCCGTATGCCCATAACCCC
>JAJPZE010000022.1 GCA_021204565.1 Prevotella sp.
CCCTATAACGTACAATGTAATAGTCGCGGCAATACCTATTCCGGCAAATGTCCAATTAAACGGTGCGCCGCTTGTAAAGACAGGCACGCAACTGCCCAGAACTATCGTCGCGAACGACAATTTCGACAAGTCGAGGAAATATTTAGCTATGATTTCCCTATTCTGTCTGTCCTTTTTTACGGGTTTCTTACTATTCTCCTCCATGCCGCGTCCGCCGTTTCTTTCGGTTGCAAATATAATAAGTAATTTCATAAAACAACTTATAACGTATCTTTTTAGTTGTTTTCCGGCGGAGCGGGAAATATCAAAAGCGGGTCTTTCTTTGCCGTTCCGGTGCCGTTAGATTAACTTTGCAGAAAGTTTGGAACACGGTTTGAAATGCCTGATACATCAGTTCTTAACGGGAAGAAAGCGAAATATTACACTCTCGGTTGCAAGCTCAATTATGCCGAGACTGCCGCTTTTGCGCGTCAGCTTCGCGCATTGGGCGTGGCCCCTGCCGGGCAGAGGGAGACGGCGGACATTTGTCTTGTCAACACTTGCGCCGTAACGGAGACGGCAGCAGCCAAGTGCCGGCAAACCATCCACCGCGTTATACGCCGCAATCCGGGCGCGTTCGTCGTTGTTACAGGTTGCTTCGCGCAGCTCTTTCCGTCGGCTGTAGCGGCGATTGAGGGGGTGAGTCTTGTGCTCGGAAACAACGAGAAAGCCCGTTTGACCGAATATCTGACCGAGGCTTACATGGCGCGGATGGCGGGGCAAACATCCGTTCGGACCGCGCTGTATACAACCAAAACGAAAGATATAACGTCGTTCGCGCCGTCTTGTTCGCGAGGTAATCGGACGCGATACTTCTTAAAAGTGCAGGACGGATGTAATTATTTCTGCACTTATTGCGCCATTCCTTTTGCGCGCGGACGAAGCCGCAACCCTTCCATAGCGTCGTTAGTGGAGCAAGCCGAGCAAGCTGCAAGCGAGGGTGCGCGTGAGATTGTCCTCACGGGAGTGAATATCGGGGATTTCGGGCGCACCGGCGGCGAGCGCTTCCTTGACCTCTTGTGCGCTCTCGAACGTGTGGAGGGGATTGACCGCTACCGCATTAGCAGCCTCGAGCCGGACTTGTTAGACGAGGAGATAATTGAGTTCTGCGCCCGCGAGAGCCGCAAATTTATGCCGCATTTTCATATTCCGCTTCAAAGCGGGACCGACGAGGTGTTGCGCCTTATGCACCGTCGTTACGACACGGAGCTGTTCGCACGTAAAGTGAGTTATATCAAATCGCTCCTCCCCGACGCGTTTATCGGCGTTGATGTGATGACCGGGTGCCGCGGGGAAACGGAGAAGCTGTTTGATGATTGTTATGAATTTATTCGCTCGTTGCCCGTCTCGAAGCTCCATGTCTTCCCTTATAGCGAGCGCCCTGACACCGCCGCGCTGCGCATACCATACGTGGTGTCGGAGCGCGAGAAACATCGCCGCACCAATCTGCTTATCGCTTTATCCGACGGGAAACAACACGAGTTTTACGCTTCGTTTATGGGTGCCGTCCGCCCTGTTCTCTTTGAACGCGCCGGCAGAGACGGCATCTTTCACGGCTTCACCGATAATTACATCCGCGCTGAGCTTCCCTCATATCCGTCGAAGGTCCGTGCAAACGAGAGCACGAGCTCGCTCGATGCCGAGTGCAGCCGGAGCTCGACAATAGTCAAAGATAATCTCGACAACCGCATAATCAATGTCCGCCTGACGCGGTTTAACGGCGACGGCAGCGCGTTAGAGTGCGTCCCGGTTGATTAAATCGCAGCCGACGACGAAGCAAACGTCGCCTTCAACCCTGAACTTTATATCATATCGCCCGAACGGCATGCCGTAGATACGCGCCGCGTCGTGATGATAATGCGGTCGCGGGTCAAGCTCCAACACTTTGCGAAGTATGGTCAGATCGCTTTCCGGCAGACATCGCGACACATCGGGGAGTATCTCCACTTTCAACCGATGTATGGGATGATTATCCGTGAAGCCGGCCCGCGCCTTGCTATGGCTGTCGGTATAAGGGATATATGGTTTGATATCGAACACCGGGGTGCCGTCGGCGAGGTCGGCTCCGCGCACGTTTAATATTATCCTTTTCTTTGTTTCCGAGATATTGACGGATACAAGTCGGACGGAAGAGAGCCCTATCGGATTGGGTCTGTACGGGCTTCGTGTGGCGAACGTACCCGCTTTCTCATTGCCGCCGAGCAAGGGCGGGCGCACCACCGCCGACGTTAACGCGTGCTTGTTTGCGGAGAATTGCCAAACGAGCCATAAATAATCGAAGCCTTCGATGCCGCGAATGAAATCGGGATTGCCGTATTCGGGCAAGAGGACAACCATTCCCTCAAGCTCTTCAACCATACCGCTTTGCTTGGGTATGCCGAACTTTGCCTTGAACGGAGAGCGGAAGACGGCAACCGGTTTGATTTCCATTACGCCGCGCGCTCCCTGCTTATCCCTTTGCGGAATAGAGATATCGTTTGATGCTTTTCTTGCTCGTCTTCTCAAATTCCTTATCGTGAAGACGTATTTCGCTTATCTTGCAATACACCGGGAGCATTGCATTGAGCTTCTTGCGGTTATCCTCCATCACGGCGCGAATGTCGCTCACACTCTCCTGCTCGGGGTATACCAGTGCGACGAGACGTGCGCCGTCCTGCAATACGAGGCTCTCGGCGACCATGGGCAAGGAGTTGAGCTTCGCCTCAATTTCTTCG
>JAJPZE010000215.1 GCA_021204565.1 Prevotella sp.
CGGTTGTAACAGCTGACGAGCCAAATAACGAGAATTACGATTATCGCGAGAATGATATAACCTGTCATATGTTCGAATAATTTGTTTGTACGTGCAAAATTATCTCTTTTATCCGTTTGCGATATAAAGGAAAAGAATTATTTTTGTGCTTGTGAACTATTTTATTACTAACCAATAAATCAAAAAGAGAATAGATATGGAGATTAAAATTCAGTCGTTGCGCTTCGATGCAACCGCACAATTAGAGGATTACATCACGAAGAAACTGTCGCGTCTCGAGCGTAAATTGGAGGGCGTGGAGACAATCGACGTACAGCTGAAGCTTGTCAAGCCCCAGTCGGCAAACAACAAAGTGGTGGTTATCTCGTTGCCTTATATGGGCTCAACCATACGCGCCGAAAAGACTTGCAACACGTTCGAGGAGGGCGTGGACAAGTGCATCGACATCGTAAAAGGGCAGATAGAGAGAGTTAAGGGCAAAGCCGCAGAGGGCTGATACCCGGCATAAAGACTAATAATAAAGACGTTCCGACAGCGCCATACGCGACATCGGAACGTCTTTTGTTTGCCTTTATACAAAGCCTGATATAAGGTCAGAACTTATACGAAAGCGTGGCTGTGAACTGGTTGCGCTTGTTCTTCACCTTCACGCCGTCGACGTAGTTGTAGACCGTTTCTTGCGTCCCGTCGCCGTAGGTGTAGGTTGCTTCGGAGCTCATGAACGGATAATATGTCCCCGAAGTTACGTTATATTGATACGCGATGTCGATTCCGAAGTGCCCGATAGTGTATCCCGCGCCAAGCGTGATGCGGTTGGTCGCTTTCCAATTCGTATAGTCGGAGCGCGAGGAATAATACGTCCCGAGCGAGTTGACCGTACAATCACGATACCCGTCGCCGCGGTACATCGCCGACACAAAGTTATATCCGGCACGCACGGCAAGGTCTTTCGTCGCCTTAAACTCCACGCCGAGCTTCAGGGTAGATACGCCCTTGAGCGTGCGCTGCGTATGTTCGTTCATTTCATAGTCTTTCACGGAGTTGCCGTAATATGAGTAATCATAATCGTAGTCGCCGATTATGCGGTTGCTCATAGACGAGTAATTTGCATACTCATAGCTTGCCCCGATGGCGAGCGTCGTGCCGATAGTGTGTCCGAGCGATACGCCGAATTTCCAGGGCGTGTACACACGGTAATCATATTCCCCGTATTCCTCAACCCCGCGGTCGGTTGCGTCTCCGCTCACGCTCGTATTGTTGTCTAAAGAGGTCCAACTGCACGAAGTAAGGTCGTACCAAGTCGGCGTAGCTATCGACAAACCTACGCGGAACGCGCTGTCCTCGATAGGGAAGAAAATTATTCCGGCCTTTACGTTGAAGCCCGTACCGTCGATGGTGCGGTGGTCGTTGACCGTTACGCTCCCTATGGAAGCATTGTCCGCG
Source organism: Prevotella sp. (assembly GCA_021204565.1). Taxonomy (GTDB): domain Bacteria; phylum Bacteroidota; class Bacteroidia; order Bacteroidales; family Bacteroidaceae; genus Prevotella. The sequence continues at coordinate 1,444 of JAJPZE010000215.1, forward strand.
TTAACAAGGTTCTCCGAATACGACGAATGCGAACGGTAGTTCACGTCGTTGAAACCGAACGTAATGCCGAGATATATCCTATTGCTGACGTTGCCGGAAATATTGACATCGTATTCGCCGACATACCCTTCGGCGGAGAAGTCGTGGGTGAATTTCGTGCCGTCGTTGTAATATAGGTTGCCGTTGCTGCCGTGCGTGAACGTCTCGTAATAAAGCGCGTCGAGTTGCGAAACGGTGTTTCCGTAGAGGCTGCCCGCGTCCATTAGGTTCATATAAGCGTTCTTATTCTGCGACGCGCCGCCGAGTGCGCCCGCGACGGACGTTACGTTGTTGAAGTTACGAGCCTTTTTGAAGTTGAACCCGATATTAAAATAACGGTTGTGTCTCAGGCGTGTGCTCCATACGAAACCCGCCTGGTCGAAACTCGTTTTGGTTGCATCGCCGTAGCGATACGACCCCGCATCCGTTTGCGAAAGCACGCTCGCCGACAACGCGACCGTAGAGCGCCGGAACATTCCGATACCCGCGGGGTTCGTCCCGATTGTCGATATATCAGCCCCAAGAGCCTCCATTGCGCCGCCCATACCTATGTAACGCGCCGTGCCGGACAGGTCTTCGCTAACCATCTCGGCATTTGTATATGTCTCCTGCGCCCCTGCCGATATTGCAACAAAGAGCAAGACAATAGATAAAATATTCTTCATGATTGACATTAAAAAGTTGTAGTTATTAATTGATTAAACGCTACGTCGAAACCCTTACGGCAACATATCGTCAACGCCGTCCCCCGTGTCCGCCGCCGCCGTGAAAACCGCCGCCACCAAAGCCGCCGCGTGAACCGCCGCCGAAACTGCCGCCGAAGCTACGCGACGACGTGCTCGACGGAGCGTACGAGCGCGTCGTCGTTCGCGTCCGCGTGCCTGTCGTCCGGGTGCCTGTCGTGCGCGACGAGCCCGTTCTCCCTGCCGACGAAACACCGCGCGCATTGCTTCTCCGCGCAATATCGTTGTATACGTTTCGCGAGCTACGACGCCCCGAAACGCCCGCTCCCGCGCCGGAAGAAGCTATGTGTCCGTGCCCGCGGTTGGAATATCCGAAGCCGTGCCCGCCCGATGCAAGCCAGCCATGATGTCCGCCGCCGTGCCAGCCGCCCCACCAATATGAGGGATAATACCAGCCGTACCAGCCGCCCCACCAGCCGTAATACCAGGGGTCGTACCAGCCCCACAGCGCACTATAATACAGGGGAGAGTACACGCCGCTCCACAAGCCGTAATATGGATAACAGTAATGACGCCGGCAATAATA
>JAJPZE010000238.1 GCA_021204565.1 Prevotella sp.
GTTGCGGGCAACCGATGCAGCTGTTAAAGGAAAACACCACCGACGCGGCAACGGAGAAGCACGTCCCGGTAGTGGAGAAGACGGCGGACGGATACCGCGTAACGGTCGGCAGCGTCTTGCACCCGATGACTCCGGAGCATTATATCGAATGGATTGAGCTTGTAACGCCCGGCGGCGTACTCCGCAAGAAGCTCACTCCGAACGACACGCCCGTGGCGGAATTTAAGACCGAAGCGGCGGAAGTAACGGCGCGCGAGTTCTGCAATTTGCACGGGCTTTGGAAAGCGTAACAAACATTATAACGAGCGGTATGTAAACACAGACCGCGCCGAAAAGATAGTGAAGCGTGCGGGGCAATCTGCCCCGCACGCTTTGTGTCGTTATGCAATCGCCCCTGTACGACTTAGCGGCGGCAAACCTGATGTCAATATACTAACCCACACGATTTATGTTAAAACTTTAATGTTAAATAGATTGCACACTGCCCGAATTTAACGTTTGGAATTCGCATAACGCCGGTGACGGGCTGTTTTGCGTCATTTTTCGCGATTTTTAGAATGTGTTGAAAATCAGACTCTTATGTGGTTATATGTAATTTGTATATAGTTGCGAACCTGCAAGAACACGGGGTTTGACCCTCTGAAAGTACGGGGTTTTAGGGGGTGAAACCCCGTGTGATGAGCGCGCAAGAACTAAGTAATGAGAGGGTTATTTATGGGGATTTTGCTCCGCGCGGACTAAATACGTGCTCGTTTTGATATATGGAGATGCCAAACGAGAGCTAAATTTACGCGCCTTTTCGACGGAATAATTATTGCACACTACGCTTGTCGTTAAGTTAATTAACATCCGTTTACCCGTCGAATTTTAACAGTTATCGGCACGCTAAAATCCATCATTTTCCGCTTCCGTACGGGTCTTAATCCGCGAATTTTATCGTATTCGCCTGCGACGAGTTTCGCGGATATAATTTGCGGATTAGAATAAATGTGTATCTTTGCAAGGCAGATTACACATTACGATGCGTGTGTGCGGCGGCGTGCGCGGCGTAACGATATTGTATAGCTATTTGATGAACTATAAATTTATAGATTAAATACTTTGAACAGATGAGTTTGAAAATTGTTGTCCTTGCGAAGCAGGTGCCTGATACGCGCAATGTAGGTCCGGACGCGATGACACCGGAGGGGACGGTGAACCGCGCTGCGTTGCCTGCGGTGTTCAATCCCGACGACCTGAACGCCCTTGAGATGGCTCTTCGGCTGAAAGAGCAATTTGCGGGGAGCACGGTGTCGGTTGTTACGATGGGTCTGCCGAAATCGGCGGATATAATCCGCGAGGCGCTTTACCGCGGCGCGGACGAGGGGTATGTCATCACTGACCGTCCTCTTGGAGGTGCCGATACGCTCGCTACAAGTTACACTCTTGCGCAGGCGGTGAAGAAGCTCGGGACGTATGATATTATCCTTTGCGGCCGTCAGGCGATTGACGGGGACACGGCGCAGGTGGGGCCGCAGGTGGCTGAGAAGCTCGGGCTGACGCAGGTTACGTATGCCGAGGAGATACTTTCGTTGGACAAGGAGGCGGGCAGGACGGTTATCCGCCGCCATATCGACGGGGGCGTGGAGACGGTCGAAGCGCCTCTGCCGGTAGTGGTTACGGTGAACGGGAGCGCCGCCGCGTGCCGCCCGCGCAATGCGAAGCGCGTGATGAAATATAAGAACGCGACCGCTCCGACGGAACGTACGGCGGAGCAACAAGAGACCTTAAAAGATACGCTTGCAAAGAAACCGTATCTTAACATCAATCAGTGGGGTGCGCAGGATATAGACGCGGACCCGGCGCAGATTGGCAAGGCGGGCTCCCCGACGAATGTCAAGACGGTGCGCAATATTGTTTTCAAGGCAAAGGAAAGCAAGACGCTCACGGGCTCCGATGCGGATGTAGAGAACGTTATAATCGAATTGTTGAACGAGAAAATTATCGGCTAAGAGACGATGAATAATGTATTTGTATATTGCGAGATAGAGGGCGTAACGGTTAAGGACGTGTCGTTGGAGCTTCTTACAAAGGGGCGCAAATTAGCCGACAAGCTTGGTGTCGCTCTTGAATGTATTATTGCGGGGAGCGGTTTAGAGGGTGTCGGGAAGCAAGTGAGCAAGTACGGTGTCGACCGCGTGCATATCTTCGATGCGCCGGGTTTGTTCCCTTACACGAGCAACCCGCATACTGCGCTCGTGGTCAATCTCTTTAAGGAAGAGAAGCCGCAGATATGTCTGATGGGGGCGACGGTTATCGGACGCGACCTCGGACCGCGGGTCAGCTCCGCACTCCACAGCGGTTTGACGGCAGATTGCACGGAACTCGAAATCGGCAGTTTCGATATGAAGAAAAAGAACGAAGCGGGCGAACTCGTCGATGTTCATTACGAGAACCAGCTCTATCAGATACGCCCCGCGTTCGGCGGAAACATCATTGCAACCATCGTCAACCCCGACCATAGACCGCAGATGGCGACCGTCCGCGAGGGCGTGATGAAGCGCGAAGTGAAGGACGAAGCATATCGGAGCGAGGTCATACGGCACGATGTGGCGAAGTACGTCCCCGAGACGGAGTACGTTGTCCGCGTGCTCGACCGGCACGTCGAGGCGGCGCGTCATAATCTTAAAGGCGCGTCGATAGTGGTCTCCGGCGGATACGGCGTGGGGTCGAAAGAGGGTTTCGACGCGTTGTTCGAGCTTGCACACGAGCTTCATGCGGAGGTCGGTGCGTCGCGCGCCGCCGTTGATGCGGGCTTCGTCGACCACGACCGGCAGATAGGTCAGACGGGCGTAACGGTTCGCCCGAAGGTGTATTTCGCGTTCGGTATATCGGGTCAGATACAGCATATAGCTGGCATGCAGGACTCCGGCATCATCGTTTCGGTGAACACCGACCCCGATGCGCCGATAAACAAGATCGCCGATTACGTCATTCTCGGCACGGTTGAAGACGTCGTGCCGAAGATGATTAAGTATTATAAAAAGAACAGCAAGTAAGTAAGACAGTTATGGCTAATTATTATACTGAAAATCCCGATATAAAGTTTTATCTGACGCACCCTTTGATGCGCCGCATAGTGGAGCTGAAGGAGCGCGGGTATGCCGACAAGGATGCATTCGACTACGCTCCGGAGAGCTTTGAGGACGCTATCGACTCGTATGACCGCGTGCTTGAATTAGCGGGGGAGATTAGCGCAGAGATTGTCGCACAAAACGCCGAGGATGTCGATGCAGAGGGACCGCACCACGAAGGCGGGCGGGTGAAATACGCTTCGAAGACATACGAGAACCTCGATGCGACCGTCAAGGCCGGACTCAACGGAGTAACGATGCCGCGCCGTTACGGCGGGCTCAATTTCCCCTCCGTCCCTTATTCGGCAATCAACGAGATTATCGCCACCGCCGACGCGGGCTTTGAGAATATCTGGTCGTTGCAGGACTGCATCGAGACGTTATACGAGTTCGGCGACGAGGATCAACGCCGCCGCTTTGTGCCGCGCGTATGTCAGGGCGCGACGATGTCGATGGATCTGACCGAACCCGACGCTGGCTCCGACCTGCAAAGCGTTATGCTTAAAGCGACGTTCGACGAGGCTAACAACTGCTGGCGGCTCAACGGTTGCAAACGGTTTATAACCAACGGCGACTCCGATATACACCTTGTCCTCGCCCGAAGCGAAGAGGGCACGCGGGACGGGCGCGGGCTGTCGATGTTTATCTACGACAAGCGCGACGGCGGCGTCGACGTGCGGCGGATAGAGAACAAGCTCGGCATACACGGCTCGCCGACATGCGAGCTTGTATATAAGAACGCACGGGCGGAGCTGTGCGGCAGCCGCAAGCTCGGGCTTATCAAATACGTTATGGCGCTTATGAACGGGGCAAGGCTCGGCATCGCGGCGCAGTCGGTCGGCATATCGCAGGCGGCGTACAATGAGGCGCTCGCATACGCTAAGAGCCGCCGGCAGTTCGGCAAGGAGATTATCAATTTCCCCGCCGTATACGAGATGCTGTCGGTGATGAAAGCTCGTCTCGCCGCGGGACGCTCCATCCTTTACGCCACAAGCCGGTATGTAGATATATATAAAGCATTAGAGGACATCGCGCGTGAACGCAAGCTCACTGCGGAAGAGCGCGCGGAGTGTAAGGAGTACACGCGCCTTGCCGACGCATTCACGCCGTTAGCGAAAGGTATGAACTCGGAGTACGCCAACCAGAACGCATACGACGGCATACAGGTGCACGGCGGGTCGGGATTTATGCTCGAATACGCATGTCAACGCTTATACCGCGACGCACGCATCACGTCAATCTACGAGGGCACGACCCAACTTCAGACCGTTGCCGCAATACGTTATATCACCAACGGATTTTATTCTCAGGTGATTGCGAAGATGCAGGAAGAGCCGACGGCGGACGAGTTTGCTCCCCTGCGCGAGACGGCGAAGAGGATGGCGGCGAAGTATAACGAGTGTGTGGAGAAGGTGAACACCGCAGGCTGCGACGAGTATAAAGACCTCTGCGCAAGACACCTCTACGAGATGGTCGCGACAATCATTATGACCAACCTGCTCATAGACGATGCCACGCACGCCCCGGAGCTGTTCGGCGCATCGGCACGGGTCTACACGCGCTATGCCGTATCGGAAGTGAAGAAACACCGGAGCTTTATAATGTCGTCATCGACGGACGACTTAGGCGATTACCGCAAGTAAATAATCACTTTTGTATATAATTTTGAGCTGTTGCCCTTTGTTTAGGTCGACAGCTCTCTTTTTCCCTTTTCCTTGTAAGGGCATAATCAGTATTGCCGGATTGTTGCAAAAGTGCTCTCTTTCTTGGGCACTCCGAAAGGGGTTAAGATACGGTTCGCCGGCTCTTAACCGGCGGTTAACACAACCCTGAAAGGGTTATGATCGACAAAGTCGATTATAACCAGCGTCTTCAGCCCGTCGGATGATGGTTGTCATCCCCCGCGTACCGATAGGTACACTACATAACCTATACACCCGACTATTAAAGGTCTTGTCTTGCAGAGGTCTTAATCCAAAAGAGCTTTTATTTGTTCGGGCGAAGATGTGCTTGGCAGGAAGGATTTATACGATAATCTTGTTCTTATGATAGTTGTTTCGGAACTCGGTCGGTGTGCATCCTTTCTTTTTCTTGAATATACGATTGAAATACGAGATGTTGTTGAACCCCGACGTGTAACATATTTCGAGTATCGACATTGAGCTGTCGGCAAGTTTTCTTGCCGCATAACCGAGCCGTGTGTCAATTATGTAGTCACATATACTGCGATGGGTGCGTATCTTGAAGAAGCGGCTGAATGCCGAGGGAGTCATTCCGATAAGGTCCGCAAGCGTGCGAAGACGTATCTCCTCCTTAAAATGTTCCCCTATATAATCGCTCACTTTCTGTACTCTCCGGCTCTCTGCCGTTACATCCACGCGGGCGAATGATGAAGTTGACAGTTGACGATAGTTGCTCAAAGAGAGCTCGTAGAGGATTTCAAAAAGTTTGAGCACTTGGTAAAATCCGTTGTCCAAGCGGAGCAGTGTCTCTATCCGTTCGTATATCCGGAGAATGGTCTCCATATCGAACGCCACCCCCGTCTCGCTGTCTTTCAGCAGACGCCGTATGGAGGCGAAATGGTTCTTCTCCGCAAGCGAGCCGCTTATAAGATCCGATGCGAACTGTATTGTTATCTCGTGTATGTCGGAAGAGTTGCATTCATATTGTTGCCAAGAGTGTTCTATTCCTCCCCCTAACAGGCACATATCGTATTCGCCGACAACCTCGAGGCTGTCGCCCACCGTTCGCCTTACTCCCTTGCAATGGGCAATAAAGTTCAATTCATATTCATCGTGTTTGTGGAGCGGATAAGTAAACTCGGTCTTATGCCGTTCGGCAATGTAAAAGCAATCGCGGCTTGAGATTGGCGCCACCTCGGTTAATACGTTATTATTCATAAATGGTTAGCTCTTTTTTGGGGGTTCTTTTGTGCAAAGATAACGCGAAGACATATATAGAGGGCAAAGAAAAGCAAAGAAAGTGTTAGATTCGGGTTCTGATAATACATTAATTTTGCAACAAAATAAAGAATGACGTATGAAGAAAGTATTTCTCTTGGTTGCATGCTTGTACGCATCGGTGAGTATGTTTGCATTAAATATGCCGCAGGTTTTTTCCGATAACCTAATGCTCCAACAGCGGACTAGTGCCCGTCTGTGGGGTTGGGCTTTGGAGGGTTCGGTTGTAAATGTTGTTACCGGCTGGGACGGGAAAGAATACACCACAACAGCCGACAAGACCTCAGGGCGTTGGGAAGTGCTTGTCTCTACGCCCGCCGCTTCATATGAAACGTACTCCATTAACATTAAAGGCGACGGCGAAGAGCGTGTTATAAATAATGTATTGATTGGGGAGGTGTGGTTCTGCTGCGGTCAATCGAATATGGAGATGCCTCTCATGGGCTTTTGGAATTGTCCTGTCGAAGGAGCGAATGAAGCCATCGCCGGCGCAGGAAAATATCGTAATGCAATACGTGTAGCCACAATCCCCAAAACCCGTGCAACCGAACCGCAGAGCGATGTGGAGTGCCGTTGGGATGTAAGCCAACCTGCTAACGCTCCCCTCTTCTCCGCCGTCGGCTATTTCTTTGCACGCACGCTCACGGACATACTCGATGTACCCGTAGGGATAATCAATTGCTCGTGGGGCGGTAGCGCCGTGGAGGGTTGGATGCCGAAAGAGATACTGCTTACCTATCCCGACGGATTAACGCCGCAGGACGACGAAGATTATCACGAGAAGATGGTGATGTACAATGGCATGCTCTTCCCTCTTGCCGGGTATACCGTGCGCGGATTCCTTTGGAACCAAGGGGAGAGCAATGTCGGGAAACCCGAAGAATATATCGAGCGGTTCTCCGCAATGGTGCGCCATTGGCGCTTTATATGGCGTCAGGGCGACGACAAGTTGCCTATATACAGCGTGGAGCTGCCCCCGTATGCTTATGGAGACGGACCCGATGGACTGACCGGACCCGACTTCCGCGTGGCTCAACACAAGATTACGAAAGTGCTTGAAAATAGCGGGTGCGTTGCCACATCAGACCTTGTATATGATTACGAGACCAATCAGGTGCACGGGTGCCGTAAGCAGGAGATAGGTCAGCGACTGGCATACATGGCGGCGACAAGGGACTACGGCGTCGGGGGCATTGTAGCTGATGCGCCTGAGTTCGAATATATGACCGTCGACGAGGCAAGCGCAGAGGACAATAACGTTATTGCGGGAACGATTGTCGCAGAGCCCAAGGCAAACGGGCAAGTATTGCAACTATACTTTACCAATGCCCAAGACGGGTTCGACCGCACGGTGAACATACCTGACTTCGAGGCATGCGACTCGCAAGGCAATTGGCATAAAGCCATTGTATGGGCGTCGTCGGCTTGGCAGAATGTAGAGCGTCAGGGAGCGTTCCTTAAATTAGCGTGTCCCGAAGCTGACAGGATTACGGCGGTGAGATACTGTTACAAGAACTTTCTTCGCGGCAAACTTCATAACCTGCGCGGGTTGCCCTTAGTGCCGTTCGTCGCACAGGTGCCCGGAGAATAAATTATTATGAAGCCGATAACCTACGGGTATTTCGATGACGAGGTTCGCGAGTACGTCATCACCCGCCCCGACACGCCCTATCCATGGATAAACTACTTGGGAGACAAGGATTTCTTCGGTCTGATTAGCAACACCGCCGGAGGATATGTCTTCGCTCGCGACGCTAAATACCGGCGTATAACTCGATACCGATACAACAGCGTCCCCATAGATAACGGGGGCAGGTACTTTTATATCAACGAGGGAGGTGTCATTTGGAATCCCGGTTGGAAACCTACACGCACCCCGCTCGACTTTTACGAGTGCCGGCACGGGATGAATTATACACGCATCACCGCCCATAAGAACGACCTAAGTGCAAGCGTGCTCTTTTTTGTTCCCATAGACGCTCACGCCGAAATACAGAAGTTGACGTTAACCAACCTTAGCCCTACCGCCATCAAACGCTTTAAGTTGTTCTCTTTCGTCGAATGGTGTCTCTGGAACGCCGAGACAGACGCGGAGAACTTCCAACGCAACCTCTCCATCGGAGAAGTCGAAATCGACGGTAACGTCATCTATCACAAAACCGAATATAAGGAACGACGCAATCACTTCGCTTTTTATTCCGTAAACGCACCGGGCAACGGCTACGATACCGACCGCGACAGCTTCGTAGGGATGTATAACGGCTTCGACGCCCCCCAATGCGTAAAGCAAGGCCGGTCGAACAATTCCGTAGCCCACGGGTGGAGCCCTATCGCCTCGCATTACATAGAGGTGGAGTTACGGCCCGGAGAGAGCCGCGATTACATCTTCCTCTTGGGATATGTAGAGATGGATGAAGAGGATAAGTTCTCCCGTGAAGATATACTTCGAAAGCAATCAGGTCGCCTCATATCCTCACAAGACAGCGATGTTACATTAATTAATAAGGAGAAAGCGCGTCTGCTTATCCGGCAATACTCCTCTTCCGAGTCCGTCGACAAAGCATTCAATGAGTTACGGGAGATGTGGGATCAATTGCTCGATATATTCCGCTTGAAAAGTAATGACGACAGACTGGATCGTATGGTCAATGTCTGGAACCAATATCAGTGCATGATTACTTTCTGTTTCTCCCGCTCCGCAAGTTACTTCGAAAGCGGTATAGGGAGAGGCATGGGGTTCCGCGACAGCTGTCAAGATATACTCGGCTTCGTACATCTCCTGCCCGACAGGGCAAGACAACGCCTGAAAGATATTGCAGCCACACAGTTCCCCGACGGTAGCTGTTATCATCAGTACCAACCCTTAACCAAGCGCGGAAATAACGATATTGGCAGTGGATTTGGCGACGACCCCCTTTGGCTTATCCTCGCTACAACTGCCTACATCCGCTCTACCGGAGACCTCGATGTACTCTCCGAACCAGTTCCCTTTGACAACAAACCCGGTACGGAAACAAGCCTTATGGAGCATCTCCGCATATCATTCCGCCACGTCGCCGACCGTGTCGGGCCTCACTTATTGCCCCTTATCGGACGCGCCGACTGGAATGATTGTCTTAATCTTAATTGTTTCTCCGACAATCCCGACGAGAGCTTTCAAACGACACGGAACGCCGGCTCCGACTCCAAGGCAGAGTCTGTTATGATTGCCGGTTTATTCGTATTCGCGGGGAAAACGTATATCGAATTGTGCCGTTTCTTGCATAACGATACCGAAGCCGACTTCGCACGCGGCAAAGTAAGCGATATGGAGCGCGCTATAAAGCAATACGGTTGGGACGGCGAGTGGTTTCTCCGGGCTTATGATTATTTCGGGAATAAAGTCGGCTCCAAAGATAACGACGAGGGAAAGATATTCATAGAGAGCCAAGGATGGTGCGCTATGGCGCAAATAGACGAAAAGATGACCCGTAAGGCGCTCGACGCCGTTAAGCGACATCTCGACACCTCGTACGGTATTGCGCTTCAACAACCCGCATATACAACTTATCGTAAACAACTCGGCGAAATATCCACATACCCCGCCGGATACAAAGAGAATGCCGGCATCTTCTGTCATAACAACCCATGGATTGTTATCGCCGAATCATTAGCGGGAAGAGGTAACGACGCTTGGACACATTATACACGCATTTGTCCCGCATATATAACCGACCAACAACTCCACCGTACCGAGCCATATGTCTATTCACAGATGATTGCCGGCAACGACGCCGCACAACCCGGCGAAGCAAAAAACTCCTGGCTTACCGGTACCGCCGCCTGGAACTGGGTTGCCGTTACGCAATATATACTCGGCATACGGCCTGATTATAACGGACTCACAATCGCTCCCTGTTTGCCCGAGACTATAAAAGATTATACTGTCAGAAGAAAAATTCGCAACTCTACATTCATCATACACGTAACTAATAATAATTTAGAGAATATTAAAATTACGCTCGACGGCACAGAGCTCGTTGGAAACAAAGTCCCTTACCTCGACGGCGAGCATTATGTAGAGGTGATGATGTAGACCCGCTTGTCTTTATCGGCAACCTTATCCGGAAGACTTTTCCGCCCGCCTGCAACAAGCCGGTTATGGCTACACGTTGGGGCTATGCAAACATATCTTGTAAGTTTGCACGACGAGTTGCACCATTTTGACACGTCTGATCCCGCCCGCCGTAACCTCATATTATGGGTACCCTTAAACACATATCATGGGTACCCTTAAACACATATCATGCCTTGCAAAACCTAAGCTAAAGCAACACGTTGAATATCAATAGATTAACCATAACGTCATTTGCACTATATTATCCTCTGCCGGTATTCTCTACGCTTAACCTTACTCCTTCGACGTGTAGGGAGAGAAGAGAGTTTGTTCCGGACATATTTTCCGCCGGCTCAATCAAAGAGTTGGCAGAGAATATCAAATGATTGCAAGCGGGGGAAATTGGGTATGTGCGCCATCGAATAATCGAGGAGAAGACGGGTGAGGAGATTGCGCCCGGTGCGTGTCGTGGCGATGTTGCCGCAGTCGTTTGTGTATGGCGGAAGGTTGCAAAACAGCATAAGGAGCCGCGCCGTATCGGCGTCGGCGGTGTGTGGCTGACAGGGGGAAAAGGATGTCAGAAATGAGGAGTTATCAATATCGAATGTTGCTCCGGCAGTGTAGTTGTCGGTATTAGGGAGAATGCCGATATATCGGAGGATGTTTACAACGTAACGAATGTGTAAATCGGGCAAGGGTACGGGCGAGTTGTCAAGTTGGCGGACGGTTTGCGTGATGTAGTCGAAAAGCCCGCTACCGGTTTGTTCGTGGCGTATCGCGTGTAGCGTAAAGTCGGCAATGAAGAGTGTTTGTGCAATCTTTGCCGGGTCGTGCCGGATGTTGTGAAGGGGCGTAACGACGTGTACGTTGCGTATTTGTTGTATTTGTTTGTTGCCTTGCAGATTGAATTCAACTTCGACGATGTTCATCAATTGCGCGGCTCCTCCGGCGTGTGTCGATGCCGAACGCGCGCTGTTATTTACGGCGAAAGACATCATGCCGTACTCCTTTGTATACGCCGAGACGATGAGTTTTCTCTCGCCGTACTTCACTTTTGCAAGTACTATTGCCTGCGTCACGGTCAGCATACGACCGGCGGGTCAATCATTAAACCGCTTTTCCAAACCGCCGAAAGCGTCGATGCGGCGGTCGCGGAAGAAGGGCCACCAGCGGCGGACAGTCTCTTCACGCTCCATATCAATGGTGATGACGGCTGTCGCCTCCTCCGTTTCGGGCGCCTCATAGAGCATTTCGCCTTGCGGTCCGGCTACGAAACTGCCGCCCCAGAATGTTATTCCGGCAGTTTGTCCCGACGGGTCGGGCTCTTTACCGACGCGGTTGACAGCCACCACATACAC
>JAJPZE010000236.1 GCA_021204565.1 Prevotella sp.
CCTCATACCCGGTCGCGGGCAGGCATATGTTGCAAATGAATGGATTGCATATCCGGCGATGGGCGACATCTCGTATGTGGTCAAGGCGGATAAAATGGTGTATGCTCTTGCCGGAGGGTCCCTTTTCTCGGTCAACACCTCCGATTACACCGTTACGGTTTACGACAAAGCAAATTACCTGAGCGACACGGAGATTAGCCTTATCGAATGGTGCGCCGCCACGAAAAAACTCGTTATAGTGTATTCGAACGAAAATATCGACTTGTTGTCGAACGACGGGACGGCAGCGAATATACCCGCCTTATACACCAAGTCGATGACTGCCGACAAGACCGTCAACGCCATCGACATCTACGACGAGTACGCATATCTCAGCACGGGATTCGGCATCGTGAAGGTCAATACAAAAGCGGTGGAGATATCCGATACGTACAATCTGGGTATGAGAATCGGGTGGGTGCGCATCGAGGACGGCACAATCACCGCCGCCGCAACACACTACGGCGAATACTCCGCCCCGCTCGACAGCAACCTGCTCGACCCCGCGTCGTGGACAAGAGTTTCTTACACATACGTCGCCAAGACACTCGACACCGACCCCGACCTGCTCTCGTTCGCGCAGCAATATACGCCCAACGCCCCGACGGTCGGATATTTCGGATTTATGCGAATGATTGACGGCGACCTCTTCACCGTACCCGGCTACAACGAGAGCCCCGAGCGTGTCGCCGCCGTGCAGATATTAAGCGACGGCGTTTGGACGGTTGTCGAGGGCGACACCGGCTTCGACGCGGAGCCGCGATACAGAAATCTCTTCGCCATCGACCGCGACCCGACCGACACGAACCGATGGCTTGCGGCGAGTGTGGCGGGCTTATACGAATATATAAACGGGAAGATAACGCAGTGTTTTTATTGGAAGAACAGCATCCTTGAGAATGCTGCAACCGTCGCGGACACCAATGTGAACTACACCGAAGTGCCCGCGTTGCGTTTCGATCCGCAGGGCAATGCGTGGATGGTGCAAGGTTATGCGCCCACACCGGGCATGATATGCCTTTCGAAAGACGGGCGGATGACGCGCTACGAACACCGGGAGATGATGCAACCGGAAGGGTATTCTTGGGACAAACCTATCCTGCTCGACTTCTCCTCGTCGGGGTTGCTCTGGTTCGTTAATGCACATTGGCTTATGCCCGCCCTCGCTTCATACGACATCGATACCGATACGTTTACGGCATACACTACGTTTATCAACGAGGACAGCAGCGAGATAAATCTCGTTTATCTGCGTTGTTGGGCGGAGGACCTTGACGGGAATATATGGATTGGCACCGATGTGGGGCCGGCATATTTGTCAGCCGGCGACATCGCGACCGGCGGGACAACTTTTCAACAGCCTAAAATACCGCGTGAGGACGACCCCACCCTTGCCGATTATCTACTCTCCGGAGTGGATATAACGTGCATCGCCGTCGATGCGGGCAACAGAAAATGGTTCGGAACGAACGGCAACGGGGTATATGTCATCTCTTCCGACAATATGGAGCAGACAGAGCATTTCACGTCCGCCACGTCCCCTCTCTTGTCCGATAACGTCGAGTCGATTGTTGTCAGCAGTACCGACGGATTGGTTTATATCGCGACGGATAAAGGGCTTTGCGCATATGCCTCCGCCGTTACGGACACTAAGGATAAGCTCGATAAAGACGATGTATACGCATATCCGAACCCCGTGCGCCCCGACTACGACGGGCTCGTAACCATCGTCGGGCTCACCTACGGAGCGCAGGTCGCCATCACAACCACATCGGGGCAACTCGTCAAGAAAGGTACGGCGACGGGCGGCTCATTCTCCTGGGATTGCACCGACACCAAAGGACGTAAGGTCGCTTCGGGCGTGTATTTCGTCCTTGTCTCCACCGCCGACGGGAAGAGCGGTGTCGCAAGCAAAATAGCTGTCGTCAGATAGTGGCGCGGCGGCGTGCGGCGGCGACCGGAGAGTTATCTGACAACCACCTTTCGCCCGTTCACGATATATATCCCCTTGCGTGTCGTATCAGTTACGCGCGTGCCTTGCGGGGTGTATATCGTTTCTTTCCCCTCTGTTTCGACAGTTTCTTTTGCCGGCTCGGAAGAGGATAATTTCTCGCCGAGCGGGAAGCCTCTGCGTACCGGCACGCGGCTCTTCTCTATGGCGAGCCACGCTTTCGACGCAAGACTTGTGAACGCCGCGCCGCCGGTCTTGCTGTAATAAAAGCCGATTTTTGTGCCGGTCGAATCGTATGTAAGCATAAAGAACCTATACCCCGACACCTCGCCTCCTGGCGCCGTAGTGGTGGTGTCGGTTGTCGAGCCGCAGAGCAATTGTTCGGGTGCGGCTTCGGTTGAGCTGACGGTTTTATACGTATGAACGCTCTCTCCTTCGCCCCGCAAGAGCAACGGAGTGCATGCGGGAACAACCGTCCCGGGCGTGTAGACCCAGTTTATCGTAAGGGTTGAGGCGTCTTCACTCACGTCGGTTATTGTTGCTCCCGTTACGCCGTCAGGCATAATAAAGGCGGTGTCGGTAAAGAATGTGCCGTACCCTTCCGGCGCGGCGACGGTCAGCGTGTTCGTTGCGTCGGACGTTATATCTATCGACAAGATGGCTGTGGAGCTGCCTGCCGTAAGGGTTACGCTCTCCGCAAGCCCGTCCCAAACGCCGGTATCGCCCGACGCGGTGTATGTC
>JAJPZE010000059.1 GCA_021204565.1 Prevotella sp.
CCCCTATAAATGACCCCCTCATTACTTAGTTCTTGCACGCTCATTACACGGGGTTCAAGAGGGTCAAACCCCGTACTTTCAGAGGGCAAAACCCCGTGTTCTTGCAGATCCGCAACTACATTCCGATTACGAACAAATCCACAACTGCCTGATTATCAGTACATTCCGAAATTCGCGAAAAATGACGCTAAACAGCCCGCCGCCGGCAATACGCGCGTCTGAAACGTTAAATTCGCGAGTGTGCAAAAAATTATTATACGTTATTTATCCACATATCCCGGCACATCGTCCGCACTCGCCTTGCGGAGCTCCGGTACGTCTCCGGGCAGACGGCATTATCCGCGTTGAGCCGCCGCTTTGAAAGGGCTTATTGCGCGACGAAAGGGCGCATTTTGTTTCGCATCTCATAATTTTGCACTACCTTTGCGCTTACATAACGCCGTCGCTCTCCGACGTCTGACAATCTGTACGAGATATGCTCATAAATTACGTTAACGTTGACATATACCAAGCCGAGAAGCGCGTTCTGGCAGGCGTGAACTTCACCGCCGGCGAGGGAGATTTTATTTACATCATCGGCAAGGTGGGGTCCGGCAAGAGCTCGCTCCTTAAAACGATGTACGCCGAACTGGATATTTACTCCGACGAATGCGAACGTGCCGAGGTGCTCGGGCGTAATATGCTCCGCCTGAAACGCCGTGCCGTGCCCGCTCTGAGGCGTGAAACGGGCATCATCTTTCAGGACTTTCAGCTCCTGCCCGACCGGTCGGTGCGGCGCAATCTCGCATTTGTTCTCCGCGCCACGGGCAAGAAAAAGAAAGCGGAAATAGAGGAGCGTATCGGCGAGGTGTTGGCTAAGACAGGCTTGGAAGACAAGATTGACGCCATGCCCTACGAGCTTTCGGGGGGCGAACAGCAACGTGTAGCCATCGCGCGGGCTCTGCTCAACAACCCTAAGATCATAATTGCCGACGAACCTACGGGCAACTTGGACCCCGACACAGCCGTGCACATAGTCGCCCTGTTGAAAGATATCAGCGCCACAGGAACAGCCGTAGTGATGTCAACACATAACTGGACGATGATCGACCGCTACCCCGGACGGGTGTATAAATGCGAAGACGGGCGGCTCATTGAACTGACCGAACAGGAAGAAGACGTACCTTCGGACAAACCGGAAGAGGGCGAAACGGCTACGCCGGAGACTGCCGGCAGTCAGCCCGAACACGATGAGGAGAATAACGAGAACAAAGAACATACAACCCAAGAGGAGAAATAAGAGATGATTGTAATGAAATTCGGCGGTACGTCGGTAGGTACTCCCGAGCGTATCAAACACGTAGCCGAGCTGATCACGCGGCAGGAAGAGCCGGTCTTTGTGGTGCTCTCCGCCATGTCGGGAACGACGAACTCGCTCGTCGAAATCAGCAATTACCTGTACAAAAAGAACCCCGACGGGGCTAACGATATTATTAACAGGCTTGAGACGAAGTACCTTTCCGACGTCGAAGAACTATACTCAACGGATGAATACCGTAATCTCGCGTCCGACTTCGTCCGGCAAGAGACGGCTTATCTAAGGACATTCACCAAAGAGTTATTTACCAGTTTCGAGGAGAAAGCAATAGTCGCGCAAGGCGAAATACTCAGCTCCAACATGATGAGTTATTATCTCGCGGAGCGCAAAACCCAAGCCGCTCTCCTCTCCGCGCTCGACTTCATGCGCATCGACAAGAACGGCGAGCCGAACGCACAATACATAAAAGAGAAGCTCTCGGCGGTGATGGCGGAGACGGAAAGCCGGCTTTACATCACGCAGGGCTTCATCTGCCGCAACGCTTACGGGGAGATAGACAACCTTCAGCGCGGGGGTTCGGATTACACCGCGAGCCTCATAGGCGCGGCAATAGGTGCATCGGAGATACAGATTTGGACGGATATAGACGGCATGCACAACAACGACCCGCGCTTCGTCGAGCAAACCGACGCCATCCGCCAGCTGAACTTTGAGGAGGCGGCGGAGCTGGCTTACTTCGGCGCAAAGATACTTCACCCGACGTGCATACAGCCCGCAAAGTTCGCCGGCATCCCGGTCAGACTGCTCAATACAATGGATCCCGACGCACGCGGCACAATCGTAGACAACGTTGTAATCAGGGGCAAGATTAAAGCGGTGGCGGCTAAAGACGGCATTACAGCCATAAAAATCAAATCGTCCCGTATGCTCCTTGCCGCCGGTTTCTTGCGTAAGGTGTTCGAAATATTCGAGAGTTACTCGACGCCGATTGATATGATAGCCACTTCGGAGGTGGGTGTGTCGATGTCAATTGACAACAATAAGCACCTGAACGATATTGTCGACGAGCTCAAAAAGTACGGAACGGTAACGGTAGATGAGGACATGTGCATTGTCTGTGTTGTGGGCGACCTCGACTGGAGCAACGTCGGCTTCGAGACATTAGCTATGGACGCGATGAAGAGCATACCCGTAAGGATGATTTCATACGGCGGGTCAAACTACAACATATCGTTCCTCATACGCCGTGCGGACAAGGGCCGCGCCCTGCAAAGCCTTAGCAACACAATCTTTAATTCGTAATATGAGGCACCGCATGACGGACGCTCCCGACGGCTCTCTGCCCTTGTTTGAGGCGACGGCGCCGCAGGAGAGAGGCGTCTTCCCCGTAGAGAAACTCGGGCGGAAAGCCACTCCATATTATTTGTAC
>JAJPZE010000155.1 GCA_021204565.1 Prevotella sp.
ATATGGGGTTATGGGTACCCATGACCCCATATTAAGGGTACCCATGATATGGGGTCACGCCCGTCAAGACCTTATGTGTCAAAATAGTGCAAGCCGAGCCGGCTTCGCTCTTCGGCGCCTATCCGACTGCTCAAAAGACGCGGAATAATTATGCCGGAACGGTTAAAAAATAAGTCTTTTCTTTTGTTTATATATAGCTTTTCAATACCTTTGCACCTCGAATGTGTTACGCCGAAGCATTGAAAATCGACCTGCGAAACATAGCTGAAGAGGAGTCTTCGTATAGCTGTGAATTAGGAGATGAGTTCTTCAACTCCTTTGCCGGGGCGGACGTAAAGGGCGGAGCGATGCATTGCGACGTCAGCGTGCGCAAGCGCCGGGAGCGTTTCGAGATACGTCTGGGCATAGCGGGGAGCGTGAAAGTGCTTTGCGACCGTTGCCTCGAAGAGATGGTTCAGCCCGTTTCGGGCGAAGAGACGCTCTTTGCTCTTCTCGGGTCGGAGACGGCGGATGACGGCGAGACAATTGTCGTCGGCGAGCGGGAAGGAGTGCTCGACCTGACGTGGTTTGTCTATGAAATGGTTATTCTCGCCATACCTATCAGCCACAGCCACGCGGCAGGAGAGTGCAATCCGGAGATGGAGAGCAGGCTTGAAGAGCTGGAGAAGCACGGCGGCGGCACCGGCGGAACGTTGCGACAAGACCCCCGTTGGAGCGGCTTGGACGCGCTTAAAGACGAAGGAAGAAAATTTCAATAAATAAAGAAACAAAGAAATGGCACATCCTAAAAGAAGACAATCGAAGACACGCACTCGCAAGAGAAGAACCCACGACCACGCCGTCGTACCCACGTTGGCGCTCTGCCCTAACTGCGGCTCGTATTACGTGTATCATACCGTTTGCCCTACTTGCGGATATTACCGCGGCAAGGTAGCTATCGTAAAAGAGGCACAGGAATAAGGTTTTGCGGCGGGCTGTAACGTCTGCCGGCGGGGGTTGTTCTCGGGGAAAACGGAGCGCGCGGGCGCGTTTCGTGTAGGGCGGCTTCCAAACGGGTGTCTTTTATTAACAAGAGTATCGGTTTTAGAGAAAACCACTGAAAACAACGAGTTAGAATATGGAAAAGATTAATGCCGTAATCACGGGTGTGGGGGGATACGTGCCGGATTACATCCTTGATAACGAGGAGCTGTCGACCATGGTCGAGACAAGCGACGCTTGGATAATGGAGCGCATCGGGGTGAAAACGCGGCATATACTCAAGCCCGAACAGGGGCGCGGGACATCGTATATGATGGAGCGTGCCGTGCGCCAGTTGCTTGCAAAGACGGGCGTAGATCCGCTTACGGTCGAAGCGCTCTATTGTGCGACCACCACTGCAGACTATCATTTCCCTTCTTCGGCTTCGCTTTTGATCGGCAAGACGGGGCTTCGGAACGCCTTCGGCTTTGATATGGAGGCCGCGTGCGCCGGGTTCTTGTATGCGATGGAGATGGGCGCGTGCATGATTTCGAGCGGGAGGTTCAGACGCATCATCATTGTCGGCGGCGACCAAATGTCGAGCATAACCAACTATACAGACCGCAACACGTGCCCTATTTTCGGCGACGGCGCTGCGGCTGTGCTTATGGAAGCCACGCCGGAAGCTGTGGGCTTGATGGACAGCTACTTGCGTGTCGACGGGCAGGGGTACACAAATCTGCGTATGGAAGCCGGGGGCTCGGCTTGCCCCGCCTCATACGAGACGGTGGATAAACGCCTTCACAGCGTTTATCAAGAGGGGCGGCAGGTGTTCAAGCACGCCGTTACGAAGATGAGCGATGCCGTCGAGACGATAGTCAAGCGCAACGGTTTGACTAAGGAGAACATCACTTGGCTCGTGCCTCATCAGGCGAACGTGCGTATCGAGAGCGCCGTTGCGAGCCGCATAAATCTCTCCGAAGACAAGGTGATGATAAACATCGACCATATGGCGAACACATCTGCGGGCACGCTTCCGTTGTGTCTTTGGGAGTATGAACCGTTGCTGAAGAAAGGCGACAACCTTATCTTCACCGCGTTCGGAGCCGGCTTCTCGTGGGGCGCAAGCTACCTCGTATGGGGTTACGACGGCGCCGAAGAGGCGGCAAAGAGCCCTGCCGAGTTTTATAAGGAGGGGACGATGACGCGGCAGGAATGGTACGACAAGCGCCGTAGGGAATAGGCGCACGCGGCGCGGGAGGTTGATGCACAAGGCAGGTTTCGTAAATATCGTAGGCAACCCGAACGTAGGTAAATCGACGCTGATGAACCGCCTCGTGGGGGAGCGTATCTCTATTGCGACCTTTAAGGCGCAGACGACACGCCACCGCATACTTGGCATCCTGTCCGACGAGACGACACAAATCGTGTTCAGCGATACGCCCGGAGTGGTTAAGCCGGCGTATAAATTGCAGGAGTCGATGTTGGCTTTCTCGGAGAGTGCGCTTAGCGATGCCGACGTGTTGCTTTACGTTACCGACGTCGTGGAGAAGGGCGGGAAGAACTCCGAATTCCTTGAAAAGGTTGCCCGGATGACTATTCCCGTTATCGTTCTGATAAACAAAATCGACCTGACAAACGAGGAGGAGCTCGCCAAATTGGCGGAGCATTGGCACGCTTTACTGCCCTCCGCCGAGATATTACCCCTGTCGGCGGCGAACAACTTCGGCGTTGACGTCTTGCTTAAGCGCATCAAAGAGC
>JAJPZE010000030.1 GCA_021204565.1 Prevotella sp.
GATGTTAATTAACTTAACGGCAGGGGTAGTGTGCAATGATTTTTCCGTTCAAAAAGCGCAAGAAATTAGGTCTTGTTTGGCATCTCCACATAGCAAAACGGGTACGAACGTAGTTCAAATCGTGCAAGACCTAAGTAATGAGAGGGTCATTACTTAGGTCTTGCACGCTCATTACATAGGCTTTCAGGGGGTCAAACCCCGTACTTTCAGGGGGTCAAACCCCGTGTTCTTACGGGTCTGTAACTATATGCAGATTATATAAAAACACATAACAGGCTGATTATCAACTAATTCCAAAATTCGCGAATTTTGACGCAAAACAGCCTGTGATGCGAGTTACGCGATTCTCAAACGTTAAATTCGGGAGTGTGCAATTTTATTAATTGCGTATTCGGCACCTTACGAAAGGGAATTGTTAAAAGAGTGCCGGCGCAAAGTATCGACAAAAGATTATTCGGTCAAAATATAGGTTTTTGTTTGTTCAATTGATATTCTCGTATTATTTTTGCGCGCTAATCTAAACGACTGATATGAGAAGAATTACATTATTATTTGTCCTGTTTGCCGCCGTTGCGACAGCTTGCGTGCGTGCTCAGGAGAAGACTTATGCGCTGTACGCGATAGGTTTTTACAATCAAGAGAATTTGTTCGACACCATTCACGACGCGGGTAAGAACGACTATGCGTTTCTTCCGGGCGGTGAATACAAATGGAATACGCTTAAGTATACCAACAAATTGAAGAATATGTCGAGCGCGTTAGCCGATCTTGGAACGGATATGTTGCCGGGCGTGGGCTGCGCTTTCATCGGCATGGCAGAGGTAGAGAACGACCGTGTACTTGATGATTTGACCGCTCAGACCCCTCTTGCAGAGCGGGAAATGCGCTACATACACATCGAAGGACCGGACAAACGGGGTATTGATGTCGCGGCTCTTTACAACCCGCAACTGTTTTCGCCGAAGAAGATATTCGACAAACAGTACGTTTACGAGAATGGTGACACGACGCACCATACCCGTCCGTTCCTTGTCGTACAAGGGGAATTGGCGGGCGAGACGATAACTTTCGTTGTTTGTCACCTGCCGAGCCGGGGCGCTGACGGACGGTTCCGGGACTGGGGCGGCAAACAAGTGCGCGCGCTTACCGACAGCATCAGCGCCGCCGAACCGGGGATGAAGATTATTGTGATGGGTGATATGAACGACGATCCGGACAACACGTCGATGGCTAAATATCTTGGCGCGCGTCGCGAGATAAAGGATGTCGGCGAGGGCGACTTTTATAACCCGTGGTGGAATATCTTGCGTAAGAAAGGACAAGGGACGCTTGCATACCAAGGCGCTTGGAACCTTTTCGACCAGATAATGTTGTCGCGCACGTTGCTTGATGTAAACGGGACGAAGGATTATTCTGGGCTGACGTTTTACAAGAACCATATTTTCCGGCGGGATTACCTGATTCAGAGCGAGGGGAAATATAAAGGCACGCCGAAGAGGACATCAGCCGGGGGAGTGTGGCTCAATGGGTATTCGGATCACTTGCCCGTGGTTGCGTATCTGATAAAGGAGATATAACCTCGAAATAAGGGGGTATTCCGCTTAATGGATAAGATAACGATAATCGGGATTGCCGGGGGTACCGGGTCGGGCAAGACGACGGTTGTTGCTCGGATTGTAGAGGCGTTGCCGAAAGACAGTGTTGTGGTGGTGCCGTTAGATTCGTATTATAACGACACGTCGGAGATGACTGCGGAAGCGCGCCGGGCTATAAACTTCGACCATCCGAACGCATTCGACTGGAAGCTGTTGATTAAGCATATCAACGAGCTAAGGAACGGGCGCGCGGTGGAGCAACCCACATATTCGTATATATTATCCAACCGTTTGCCGGAGACGATACACGTCGAGCCCCGCCCCGTGATTATAATCGAGGGGATAATGGTGTTGCTTGACAAGCGCGTGCGGGATATGATGGATCTGAAGATTTATGTTGATTGCGACTCGGACGAGCGTCTTATACGCAACATCAAGCGGGACACGATTGACCGCGGACGGACGGTTACGATGGTTATGGACCGTTATCAAAAGATCCTCAAACCGATGCATGAGCAGTTCATCGCCCCGACGAAGCGTTACGCCGACCTAATCATACCCGAAGGCGGAAACAATACGAAGGGGATTAAAATTCTCTGCGAATACGTCAAAAGCCTGACAAAAGAGAGTGTCAAATATTAATCTGTCGGTTGTCGTGCCGGCATATAATGCAGTGCATACTCTGCGCAGGTGCGTGGAGAGCATTGTGCGGCAAAGTGTCGGGATAGAGGTTATTATTGTCGACGACGGCTCTACGGACTCGACGGGAGCTTTGGCGGAGACGTTAAAGACGGAACATCCTGATATAATAAAGGTTATACATCAGGCGAACGGAGGGCTGTCGGCGGCGCGTAACAGCGGGATAGAGGCGTCGTCGGGGGAGCTGATAACCTTTGTCGACAGTGATGACATGCTCAAAGCGGACATCTATCCGGCGATGACGGAGCGTATAATGAACTGTGAGGAATGCGACTTCATCGAGTTCTCGGTGGTGCGTAGCGACGGGCAGACGGAGACTTCTCCCCTTGTATTAGCTAACGCGACGTACCGCGACAGCCGTGATTATTGGCTTCACGGCAAGGCTTACAATCACGCATACGCTTGTAACAAGATGTTCCGCAGGCGTGTTTTCTTTAATAATAATAAGGAGAAGAGCCTCCGCTTCGAGGCGGGTCGTGCCTTTGAGGATGTGGCGTTTCTCGCGGCGTTACTTGCGAGAGAGCCGGTTGTTATAACTGCGGATACTGTCGGTTATATATATTCTCGTAACCCCGCGGGCATAACGGCACGCGCCGGGCGAAAGGAATGGGGCGACTTCCTTGACGCGCATCTGGCGATGTTTCGCCGGCTGAACATCGGGACGGGACGTATGTCGGAAGAGGAAGAGGAGTATTATATGACTGTTGTTAACATACAGATTATGCTGTATAGAGCGGGGGAGCGGCAACTGTCTTTACCCTCTTATAAAGTGAATATACGCCGTCGCGACTTGCTCCGCCCCGTGGTTTTGATAAAGAAAATAGTGCTTAATGTGTCCGGTATATCGGGGGTTTGCCGGGCGTTTGGATATATACGGACGTTAGAGCGTCCGCATATACATCATTATTTTATATGCCGCGGGCGCCATTATAAAGAATATTAAAAATTAATTATGTTTTACTTTGGTGCAAAATATGAATATTGTACATTTGCCGGGTATTAAATATAGGATTCAACTAATCTAATTAACACAATCAAATTTGAGAAGAACAAGTATGCAAAAACAGCTTCAACTACTCTTGCCGGCTCTGTTTGTTGCTTTGTGTGCAACGGCGCAGACGCCGGAAGACAACTCATTAGTAGTCAGACAGACGGGTGGAGCAACGGACATGCAGTTCACGTTCACGGAGAGCCAGTTGGGCGAAGATGACGATATGTCGCAGAATGTGATAATTATCTCTTCGTCGAGCGACCTGTACGCCAGTCAGGTAGGTTATGGTTTCTCCGCCGTTCGGTTCAGGTATCGTGCTTTCAATCAGAAGTACAACGATATCTATATCAACGGCATGCAGATGAACGATATGGAAAGCGGTCAGTTCCGTTATTCGCTTGTAGGCGGTCTGAACAACCAAACGCGCAGCGTGGAGGCGGCATTGCCGTTTGAGGACAATCAGTTCGCGCTCTCCGCTATGGGCGGATCGAACAACTACAACTTCCGCGCGGGGAGCATGCCGGTAGGGCATCGTGCCTCTCTGTTGGCAACGAACAGCAACTATGTGCTGCGCGGAATGTACACTTACAGCAGCGGTTTCAACAAGAAAGGCTGGGCGTTTACGGGCAACCTTACTTACCGTTGGGCGAACCGGGGATACGTCAAAGGGACATATTATAATGCTCTTTCGTATTTCTTCGGCGTGGAGAAGATTATCAACGAGAGTCATAACCTATCGTTTGCAACGTGGGGCAACCCGACGGAACGCTCCACACAGGGCGCGGCGACGGACGAGAGTTACTGGCTCGCCAACTCCAACTATTACAACCCGTACTGGGGTTATCAGAACGGGAAGATACGCAACTCGCGCGTAGTGAACGACTTTGCGCCGTCCGCTCTCTTCACTTGGGACTGGAAGATAAACGACAATGCGAAGCTGACAACGACGTTCGGGGGACGTTATTCGATGTATAAGAGCACGAAGCTCGACTACAACAACTCCGACAATCCCCAGCCCGATTATTGGAAGAACCTTCCGTCAAGTTATTACGACGTAGAGGATCCGGAGTCGAATTCGGAGCAGGAGTATGCCAGCTGGGTGAATGCATACGAATACATGACCGGTTCGGAAGCTAACAGGCAGATTAACTGGGATCGTTTGTATTATTCCAATACCCAGGCGAGCGCGCAGGGAGCCGACGCGATGTATTATGTAGAGGCGAAACACAACGACGCTCTCAACCTGCAATTGAACAGCGTGCTCAATCTCCAACTCGACCCGATGAAGCACTTTAACGTCGGTTTGGGTCTCGGTATGAACCGCGGGCGTCATTACATGACAATGGAGGATATGTTGGGCGCGACATCGTTTCACAACGTGAATACCTACGCGATAGGTACCTACGCTCCGACGGCGGACGAAGTGCAATACGACCTCGACCATTACAACAAGGAAGTTAAGGAGGGCGATGTGTTCCGTTATGACTATAACATCAACGTGAAGAAAGCGAACCTTTGGGCAACGTATGTGGTGAACGCACGGCGTTTGCATTTCACTATCGGCGGGCGCACGGCATACACCGATATGCAACGCGACGGCAAGATGCGCAACGGGTTGGCGGCGGACAACTCCAAGGGCAAGTCGGGTATGGCGCATTTCCTTGACGGCGGGGCGAGCTCGTCGCTATCAGTAAACCTCGGCAGCGGGAATGCAATATCGTTCGGCGTAGGTATGGAGACACGTGCGCCCCAGGCAAGCACGGCGTTTGCTGCACCCGAGATAAACAACGACTTCGTTACCGGGCTGCACAACGAGGAGGTGTTCTCTTCGCAGGTAAGCTATCAGTTGCACACATCTTGGTTCAACCTTAGCTTGAACGGATATTATTCGTATATGCAGCACGTTACCGAATGGCAGAACTTTTATTTCGACGACATCAACTCGTTCTCGTACGTTAGTATGACGGGGATAAAGAAAGCGAACTACGGCGTTGAGCTCGGTGCAAAAGTGAAGCTCACGTCTTGGCTCGACGTGAAAGCGTTCGGCACTATCTCCGACGCGAAGTACCTCAACAACGCCAACGTAAGATATATGAACTCAACCAGCTCGGTGTACACATCAGACATCGTTATGAGCAAGAATATGCGCGAGAGCGGTACGCCGTTGACGGCGGCGAGCTTGGGTTTGAGCTTCCATAAGAGCGGTTGGTATGCCGAGCTGTCGGGTAAATACTACGACAGGATATACCTCTCCTGGTCGCCCTGTATGCGTTACGCCGCTACGGGAAAGACGGCGGGCTGGTACGAGCAGACCTACGTTGACGAGGATGGTCAGCATACCGTAACGGATGTGCCGGAGCAGGCAAAAGGGCACGGCGGCTTTATGATGGACGGCAGCATCGGGCGGAGCATCTATCTTAAGAAAGGGTCGCTCTCTATCAATCTTTCCGTAACGAACATCTTGAACAACCGCAAGATGGTTACGGGCGGATACGAGCAGAGCCGGAGCGACTACACCTCGACGCGCACTTTGGACGAGAACGGTCAAATAACGGCAACGATGAATAACGCGCGTATCTATCACTTCTCTTCGAATCCGAAGAAGTATTACGCATATGGGACTACGGGTATGTTGAACATAACTTACAGATTCTGAACACGACAATGAAGACAATACAATATATAATTACGGGCATTGCGGCTCTGTTGTTTGCCTCGTGTATGGACGGGGGTTATCCCGACGTTGATACGAACGTATCGCCTTACGGGGACAACTCGATTACGGAGACGAACGTTATCTCAATTGCGGAGCTGAAGGATATGTACAAGACATACGTAACGAACTCGTACACCTATACGCAGATTACCGACGATATTCAGATTAAGGCATACGTTGTCGGAAACGATATCGAAGGCAATATATACAATGAGGTGGCGTTGGAAGACGAGACCGGCGCAATCATTATTGCGGTGCAGCAAGGCGGTATGTTCGGCTATATGTCGGAGGGCGCGCAGGTGCTTGTAAGCCTTAAAGACTTATACATCGGCAACTACGGCCGGCAGGCGGAAGTCGGCGTGCCGTATACGAACAGCAGCGGGTCGACGTACGTGAGCCGTATGCCGTCGTCCCTCTGGCAGAAACATTTCAAGATTGTAGGGCACGACATCGACGCGATACAGCCGCAGGAGTTCACCGTTTCCGACCTGAATAACTGGGACGGATACACCGACGGGGGCAAGCTCGGCATACTAAAGAACGTAAGCATACGCGGCGCGAATGACGACACGACGTGGAGCGATCCGACGGGAAGCTCGTCGGTCAGCCTCTACTTCAACGAGATAACGGGCAGCAACACGCTTGTTTACACCTCGCCTTATTGCGACTTTGCGGGCGTTAAAGTACCGGCGGGACAGTTCAACATAACGGGCATATTCAAGAATTATAACGGCAAGTGCGAGATCATCATCCGCAAGATAGCCGACATAGAAGAGTTATAAAACGAACAACAAGACAATACAAAACAAATAAATAAGATGAAAAGGAAACTATATTATTCGATGATAGCTCTCTTCTTCGCAGCTGTATCATTCACCGCTTGCGAGGACGTGCCGGCACCGTACGATATACCGACATACGGGAGCAGCACGACGGGCGATTATTATCTGAACGAGAAGTTCTCAAGCGGTTTCGGCTCATTTACCGTGCAGACCGTGACGGGTACGTCTTGGATAATAGACTACTCCACGGCGACGGGTACGGGGTATGATTCAACATCAGGCTCGACGACGGAGTCGCAGAGTTACCTTATCTCTCCGGCTGTTGATTTGACAGACGCGGAGCAGGTGTACTTGCAGTTTGATTATATCTACCGCTACGGCACACGTTCCGGCGCGGTGGATAAAGTGTACATCACATCCAACTATACGGGCGACGCAACCACAACCGCTTGGACGGATATTACGGGCACGTTGACGGAGGGGGCGGACTGGACAACGTTCTCCACTTATGCTGTTGATATCCCGTCGGAATTTATCGGTCAGAGCAATGTTGTTGTCGCGTTATACTTCGCTTGCACTACGTCTTCCGCTACATGGGAGGTGAAGAACCTTATCATGGCTGACGGCACGGCGGCTGAGAGCGGCGACGAGGGCGAAACAACTCTTCCCGAAGGTCTGACGGGTAGCGGTACGGCGGACGACCCGTATACCGTTGCCGACGCTATATCCATTATCTCGGTGATGAGTTCAAGCGCGGAGACTGATTATATTTATGTAAAGGGTATTGTATGCTCCATAACGGAGATTGATACGGGCAGCTACGGCAACGCAACGTATTATATCTCCGACGACGGCACAACGGCGAACGAGTTATGCATCTACCGCGGTTATTATCTCGACAATGCGAAGTTCACATCGTCCGACGCAATAAAGGTCGGCGACGAGGTGGTGATATACGGCAAATTCGTAAATTATTACGGGAATACTCCGGAGGCGGCACAAGGGAGCAACTATATCTATTCTATCAATGGTGTGGGCGGCTCGACGTCGGGCGATACAACCGGTACGGCGGAAGGCAGCGGTACTGTCGACGATCCTTACAACGTTGCAAAGGCAATCGAGCTTATCTCCGCGCTTAGCTCAAGCGGCACGATAGAGGGCATCTACGTCAAGGGTATCGTCTCATCCGTTACGGAGATCTCCACGAGCTACGGCAACGGGACGTATTACATCTCCGACGACGGGACGACGGCAAACCAGCTGTGCATCTATCGCGGTTATTATCTTAACAACGATAAGTTCACATCCACGACCGACCTTGAGGTAGGGGATGAAGTAGTGGTATATGGTGATTTCGTCAACTATTACGGCAATACGCCTGAGGGCTCGCAAGGGAATACATACGTATATTCAATCGTTAAGGGCGACGGCACATCATCGGGCGGCACTACCTCTTCCGACCAATCGTTGAGCATTAACGGCGATGTCGTAACGCTTACGAACACAAATGTAACTGCAGGTACGGAGACGGCAACCATCGACCTTGATACGTTCGGATTGACGAATGCGGAGACGGTTACCGGTCCGTTTGCGTTCAGCGACGGCAGTACGGTAACGTTTGATAAGGGCACGGGCACGACCGCTCAGGCATATTACACCGCCACGAAAGGCATCCGCGTGTATGCTTGCAACACTATGACATTCAGTTGCAGCAAAGAGATTGCAAGTATTGTGATGACGTGCGACACGTATAACGGCACGATAGAGGTGGGTAACGATACGGCGACGGTTGAGTTTACATCCACCGGCGCAACGTATTGCAACTACAACTCCACAGGCAGCGGCGGCACGCAGCTGCGCGTTCAAACCATTACAATTACCTACGCACAATAAACAGTGTCCCTGCGTGTGAATCATTTCTTTGATTATAAGCTCTGCATTGTTCCGTTAGTATTAGCCTTCGGGCTGATACTAACGGCGTGCGGCAGTGATGACGACGACGGCGGCTCGGGTGCGACGGCGGTGCCTAACGTAAACGCCAACAGCACGGCGAAAGGCGCGGAGATGACGCGCACGGAGGTGCCGCACCTTGCGGACGGGAACAAATTAGTACTCGTCAAACAAACCGATGCATACGGCGTGAACTATATCGTGGAGTGGGATTGCGATATGGTTGCGCAACGTTGGTCGTGCTGGGAGTGGGATGATTCCAATTCGGTGTCGAACTGGAACCGTAACAACTGGACGGGTGCGACGTGGCAGGGCGTAACGTGGACGGGCGACCCGTTCCAGCCCGACCCGGATATACCGAGCCAATACCGCTCCGAGCTCTCCGACTACAGCGGGAGCGGATACAACCGCGGGCATATTTGCGCGTCGGCGGATCGCCTGTGTAACCAGGACGTAAACGGGCAGACGTTTTACCTGTCGAATATGCAGCCGCAAGTGTACGGTTTCAATGCCGGCGTATGGGAGAATATGGAGAGCCAGGTCCGCAAATGGAATACGTCGACGTGGCGTGATACGTTGTGGGTGTGCAAGGGGGGCACGATCTACGACGTATTGCTCGACGGCGTAGAGCAGACGGGCGTGATAGAGACGACACGTACGCGCCTGCCCGTGCCGAAGTACTTCTTTATGGCTCTCGTGGCTAAGAAGAGCGGCTCGTATAAGGGCATTGCGTTCTGGGCGCAACACGAAACCAACGACGACGACCGCCTGATAAACTACGTCATTACAATAGACGAATTAGAGCAGAGAACGGGTATCGACTTCTTCTGCAACCTGCCCGACAACATCGAAGAGGGGGTGGAGTCGATGAACTCGCCCGGCTCTTGGGGATTACAATAACATAACAAATAATCTATGAGAACATTATTTATAATAATCGGTATCGCTTTCGCCCTCGGCGCGAAGGCGCAAGTTAATCAGCCCGACAGTACTGCGAGACGGCATGGACTGGTTGTCGGTTTGCATCCCAAAGCACCCGGCGCACCGCGTCACGATAAGCATGGTCACCGTCCTGATGTTGAAACGGGCGAGAAGGCGTTGCTTGTCAGCAAGTCGTACGACAACTGGTACATCGGCATCAACGGCGGCGGAGCGGTGCAGACGACGCATAACAAGTGGATGAAGAACATCAACGGGAACGCCGGAGTGCGCGTCGGACGTTGGTTCACACCATCTTTCGGTCTCGCTCTTGAAAGCAATGCTTACTTCTCCACACGCCCTGCCGGGTCGACGGGAACGGTAGTGCAATATCTGAATACCGACCTTGCGGCAACGATAAACATCTCCAACTGGTGGTTCGGATACAACGGCGAGCCGCGCTTGTTCGAGGTTATCGCCGTGCCGGCATTAGGCATGGGGCACGTGTTCGGCACAAGTACGCACACGTCGCACAGCCTGAACGATATGACGGGCAAGCTCGCCCTCGACTTCGCGTTCAATGTTGACAAGAAAAAGAGCCTTCAGGTTTATCTTGAGCCGGCAATGCTCTACGCGATATACGGCAATACATCGGACGAGACGCGCACGGGGCTGAACATCAACAGGAGTCATTTCCAGGTGAATGTCGGGCTGGTATATAAGTTTAAGAATACCAACGGCACGCATAACTTCCGTTATGCTGAGGCGCGTGTTGCTCGCGACGACAGCGAGATACGCCGTCTGAACGGACGTATAGCCGAGTTGGAAGAAGAGAATGCACGGCTAAGGAACCAGCCTAAACCGCTTATGCAACCGCGTATCGTGGAGCGGACGGAGACGGTGCACGAGGGTGTGGTTGCGTTCGCACAAGGGTCGAGCTACGTAGAGAAACTGCAGTATGCGTCAATCAACAAAGTAGCTAAATACTTGGACGAGAACCCGAACGCGAAAGTTACGGTTACGGGTTATGCGTCGACCGAGGGGAGCGAAGAGCTGAATCAAAAGCTGTCGGAAGCGCGCGCCGAAGCGGTTAAACACGCGCTGATAACCAAGTTCGGGGTTGACCCGGCACGTATCGACATCGTTGGTGCAGGCGAGACCGAGCAATACTCCGACGAGCTTGACTACAACCGTGTAGCTATATTTGAGTTCAAAGAATAATAGCGTTTTATAGTATCAATATTTGGTTCGCCCACGCGATGTATTATGTCGTGCGGGCGAATTTCATATATATGCAGAATGCTTTCACTACACTTTACTGGTGTAAAAGCGCCGTTCTTAGAGTGTAAAAGCGGCGTTCTTAGAATATAAAAGCGCCGTTCTTAGAGTGTAAAAGCGCCGTTCTTAGGATGCAAAAACGCCGCTTTAACGTTACGAGAAGGGTGTTATGAGGCGATGTAAAGAAGAATTATGGGGCGGTGCAAGGGGATATGCGGCATCTGACGAACGGCGTCGCCGCGCCGGATAATCATACGAACAAGCGGCGACAACCCCAACAAGGTTATCGCCGCCTATATATCTTTTTCGCGCTTCGAACGCGACGTTTATTTGAAGAAATCCTTCACTTCCTCGTTCGGAATCATCTTCTCGTTGAAAACGTAAGCTCCCGTCTGAGGATTCTTCACCATCTTTATAACTTTCGTGTATGCACGCCCTTCCGACGAGCCTTCGTGGAGAGTGGCGACCGCTTTCTTAGCCATAA